>JACPFA010000033.1 GCA_016183235.1 Deltaproteobacteria bacterium | reverse complement strand
ATTTGAATGGACGTGATGATGGAACCGAACGCTTTCTGGGCCGCATCAATGCGGATGGCCCACCGTAAGGTGGGTAGAACCTGATAGGTGACTGAAACAGACCTTGAGTCTGATTTCTAACATTTGAATTCAAGGGCGCAGGTTTAAAAGAAAACTCATCTTATCAGATGATTACTTCAAAAGGATTGATGAAAAAATCCTAAGGGAAAACTTTTTTCTCTTGACCCCAGGGGCTAATGGGTGACCCCTCGGCCTGTATTATTCTAAGGGTTTGGCGCGATTGGTTGTGGCTTCTTCACTCAAAGTAGTAGCTAGGTCGTCGGCACGGTCACCGCGGATGATGACAATTTGTACTGCTTCAACATATCCCGCATTTCCTCCTGTATTTGAGGGTGCAAACCTGAGCAATCCCCTTATTCCAACGGGGATGACCTTGCTGGGAATACTTGGATGGGTACTTAAGGCAGCCTCCAAACTTGTTGCAAATCGTTTACAATCGGTTAGTTCTTGGGACGGATCCTGTGCGGCAGTCTTTTTATGAACAATAAACAATACCCATTTAGCATCGGGGATTTTCTCTTGAATGAGTTTTAAAATAGCCTCGGCTTTCCCCTTCAATTGACCGGCAGGTATGTGCCTGGTGTCATTGAGATGGGTCCAGAACTGAATGACGTTATCTTGATATTTTGCATAATCCAAAAAGCTTGGGTATCCGGTGCGTGTTTCAGAGCGATGTATCCTTCCTGCTGGGGTTATAACGGGAATTGTAATGTTAAAGTCGGGATAAATAATATTAGCTAAAGGTGCTGTTCCCACTGCTTTTGCTAATTCAGCTCTCATGGCAGTCATCTTTTGGACTGTATCTCGGCTAGTGTTTGGTACCTTATCCTCAGATGCTTTGAGAATTTGTTTAAATTCTGTTAAATAGCCTTTTGCAGTTTTTAGCTGTGTTTTTAATGCAGCACTACCTTGGAATTTTGCGGCTAATTGCCTTAATTCATCGATTCTCCCACCGTTACGTTCTAAATTTGGAATTCCGATGGTTAACATTCCAATGATCGTGGGTAGTCGGTTAACATCAGTCCCTATTTGCAAAGATAAGCGACGATAAAAATCAATTCGGGATTTTAAAGTTTTAACGTGAGCTGTTGCTGTAGCTAGGGCTTTCTTTTCTAATCCAGCAAATACCTTTTTAGCCGCTGCTAATAATTTTTTAAGGTTGGCGAGTGATGCTTTTCCTTGGCCGGCTGATTTCTTGATAGCATTATTCTTAGGGTTAGTATCGGCGAGTGCGTTTAATTTTACAGCATCGCCATTGGGTGGTGCTTCTAACTTTTGAATTTGTTCTGTAAGTCCTTCGATGAATGTAGCTAAGGCACTAGGCTCTTTTTTGTCGGTACCTTTGTAACGTGCTGTTCCACCTTGCAAAGCAGCACTCAAACTTTTTGCGAGCCCATCGGCTTGTGCTTCAGGTGTTTCTGATGGAGTGGGTTGGGTTGGCTGAGTAGGTTGAGTAGGTTGAGTAGGTTGTGGTTCATCGAGTAGGCTAGCAAGCTTGGTTTGGGCTTCTATTAGCTTGTCCGTTAACAACTTCATTTGGGCACTGGCCTCAGCCATGATAGGTGCCAGTTCATAGTGTGAATCATTGCCATGATTTTTGTTCAGCTCCACAAGGGTTTTAGAATAGGCACTTTCTTCAATCGTCCTTATTGCTGCGTTTAAATCATCAATAGCCGAACTGAGGTCGGTTTTGCTGGCATGCCCGATAGCAGCAGTGTTTATTAAACTCAGCTGAGTACTAACCGCCTGTTTAAGTCGTGCAAGGGCAGTATTGGCCTCTTGTCTCACACGAGCGATCGCCGTTGCTTCTGGATCCGTCCCAGGTGTGGGGGCAACAGGGGTTGCTGCTCTAATCCTAGCTTTTCCAGTGACAACAGCTTGTTGTAGATTAGATCTCAAAACCCCATAATCAGTAAGTGCTGTTACAGTTTGATTCAAATGTCGTTCTAGGGCACGTATTTTAGTTTCAACTTTTTGCAACTCATCAATAAGCGCTGTGCCTTGTTTTTCTAATGTATCTATTTCTGGTTCTGTCGAAGCAGTACTTATGGCCGAAGTAAGGGCCGCTAGCTCCTCGCCAAAACGCGTCGCTTGCCCTTCGTATGCTGTAATTAGTTCTCTTCGTCTTGCATTTAAATCTTCGATATCTTCGGTGGGGTCATAATCTTTGCTTGGCTTTTCCAAATGGACAACAATGCCACCATCAAGCAATAAACCAAATCGATTAGAATCTGGGCCATGATTGCCCGCTAGCCCAGCGCCAAAACGAAACCCAACGTGATCCCAGGGTTTAAATTCATATGCTGCAGAACCCTGCCACGCAAAAACACCACCGTCTTGGTAACTCCCACCACCTAATAAGGCTTCAGCAACAAATCGGTGAGTTTCATTTCCTATATTAAGCCCATAACCTATTAACCCTGTTACTCCTGCAAGGCCTGCATCGGCAAAGTGTAAGTCTAATAAGAATCTCAAGCCATGAGTGTTCGCGTCGTTCAATAAGATCGATCCGGCCAACAACAAGCTACCAGGAGGCAATTGAGTGGCTGAATCGTTGTTGCCGTTAGCATCGAGTTTAACCGTTGGGGGTGTAGAGCCACCTTTGTTATTATTCTCGATACACTGGCGAATTTCTTTGACGGTTGTATATTTATTACAATCTTCGGTCGTAGGACTAGAAGAGGTAGAAGCCGTTGGTACGTCAGCAGCCGGTGCAGTGGCTTCGCCTTGTAAAGATAAAAATACCCCACCGCGCGCTTCCAATGACCATTTCAAAGGTTTGCCTTGGCCGCGGAAGATCGATTTTATTTCGCCAAGGGTTTTAAGAGTAAGTTGCCCCGTGGTTTGATCGGCAAGAACAAAAATATCTTCATTACTACCAAATTTAGAAAGTGCATCACCACTATAATCGCCAACTTTGGTACCGATGGTAATGTTCAAACTTTCTAATCGGCCGTCACCGTCACTATCAACTGCGGTATGTTGAATGGTTTCTCCACCGCATCGTGTGGATTTTTCTTCAGGATTATCACAGATTGTAGCAGAATTATCGTTGCTACGAACGACGTAGTATATACCCATTTTGGGTCCCCCCGGACATTAGTTTGCTCTGTCATTGCGAACCCCTTTAGGGGTGAAGCAATCTCCTCGGTTTAACCGGTGAGATTGCCACGCCCGTTGGGCTCGCAATGACAGAAAGAGTTATCGTACAACTTGCTCAAGAGTTGCTATCAACGACATAAAATGAGTATTTGGTTCAATTTTTAGGCCAATTACGCAACTTCTTAGCGTTTAAGGCGATAACTTGAATAGTTCCAATATAAGTCAGGGGGGAACCATGCAATTTAAATTATTTCTGTTCATTAGTCTTTTTGCCTTACTACCTTATAATATGGCTTTTGCTGAGACGTGCAGTGTTGATCCAACTTTGTTGGATAACCCTGGTAATAATCCCAGCGTTCAAACTAATGCATCTACAACATTTCGCGATTATATTTATTTGTTGGGAACCACAGTTGCGACGGGTGGGCAAAAAATAATCGCTTTAGAAAATTTATGCGTCGATGACAATTTAAGTAAAGATGGGGTTAAGGTTAGAAGGCTAATCTTTAGTAAACCAGGCACGATTCAATTAAAATCTCCCCTTTATGGCATTACCATCGCTAAAGGTGAAAAGCTCATCATCAAAACTCTTCCGGGCGAGAATGTAACTATCGATGGTTCTGAAATGGTGGCTTTTGGTGATAGCGATGTGAAAGGGGATTGCGGGATTTATACTGGGAATTCCCATGAATATTTACCCGACTATTCGGCGAATATGCAGCCATTTCTTACTCAATATTACTCGGGCGACAATATCGAGTTTCAAGGGTCGATCAGCGTAGTTAATTATCCGGGCCATGGTTGGTGCATTGCGGGCCACAATAATATTTTAGAGAGAATGCTTGCGATTCATAATGAACTAGATGGGTTCAAAATTTCCGGTAATTTTGCTTTTCTTAAGGGGATACAAAGCCTTTTGAACTCAAGCAATGGGATTTCCCTTAGTGGCAATGGCGCTACCATTCAGCCTTCGGTTATTAATAGCAATTCAGGGACCAATAAAATTCAATTGCCCGTCTTTGCAGCCAACAGCCAGAAGGGTATTTATATTGAATCAAGCCAAAATAATATTTTTTCTACCCAAAGTTTTTCTAACAAAGAAGCAGGGGTTTACATTAGTGGTAATCAATCAAAGATTAATTTAAAAGAACTCATTGCCTATGACAATAAAGCCGGGGCAGGGGGCATGGGTATTCTATTTGCGGGTTATATCAATGATGATATCAAAGCCCCCACCGTTGTGGAATTAACTAATGATGGGCAAGATAATTTGTCAGGTTCTGTTGATGTGCATTTAATTCAGCCCGATACAAGTTATGAGCTTCACGTTTATATTGCTGAATCTAAGGATATGACCGATGGCCAACCCACGCAGGCTCGGTATTTAGTCAAGACGGTAATATTAGTACCCAATATGCAAAAAAGTGATGGGGTGTATTCGGTCAATATTTTAGCCGATGAAATTAAAAAAGCCTTGGGCAAATCGGTTATTTCTCAAGAGACTTATTTTACCTTCATGTTGACCGATCCTAGCAAGGGTTCGTCGGTTTATTCGTTGGCCTATAAAAAGCCTGAGAAGCCTACTATTCTTTTGGTAATAACTCCGGCTTGGCTCGAACTTTTAAAAGTTCTTGCTAATCCCGACTTTTTAAAGGCCATGGATGAAGATGGTGATGGTACGATTACGACTCTCGATAATTGCCCCAGCGTTGCCAATGCCGATCAGCTCGATACTGATGGCGACAAGGCTGGTGATGCCTGTGATGCCGATGACGATAACGATGGGGTTAACGATGGTGAAGATAATTGCCCGCTCGTTGGTAATCCCTTTCAAGAAGATGCCGATGGTGATGGCGCCGGGGCGGTTTGTGACCCTGATGATGGCAATGTATTAGTCGATGACGATCAAGATGATGACGGGGTGAAGGACGCGGTCGATAATTGCCCTAACGTGGCTAACGCCGATCAAGCCGATGTAGACCACGATAGTGAAGGCGATTTGTGTGACAGCGATGATACCATTAAAGATAACGATAGTGATGGTGTCGAAGATGCAAAAGATAATTGCCCAAGCTTAGCCAATCCCGATCAAACCGATAGCGATAGCGATGGGACGGGCGATGTTTGCGAGCCGGTTGTAACACCAACGCCAACTCCTACTTCTGTCGCAACACCAACACCAACCTCAACGCCTACCCCTACGACCAAGCCAACTCCTACCCCAGTGACGTCGTGCCCCGATGGGCAGGTATTGCAAGGCGGTCAATGCGTTACGCCCGTGATCAATCTTCCTCTCGAAGAAAATAGTAGCGGTGGGTGTAGCCTGCAACCTAACTTTGAAGCCGGGGCTAGCCCGTGGGTTTTTAAAGGCTTGATTGCGCTGTGGGTGGGATTGCTATACCTGATGCGCCGCGATCTTAAAGCTAAAAACTTACGTAAAATTTAACTCGGCTTAAATCGTATTGAAAAAATAATCCGCCTGAGGTGTTGATCCCTTTTTTTGTGATGGGATCGATTAAAAATCGAATAGGGCGTATTTCGGAGTAGTAAACAGTGGGAGTTTCACCAAAACGGTCGGAGTAATGTTGCTGATAGGTCCATTTTGCTTTGGGTTTTGCCTTTATCGTGCGCGGCTCGGCCTTCACTTTAGCAAAGATGGCAAAGAAGATTAAAAAGGTAAAAGCCATCAGGCTAATGACCAAAAACGCGGGAAATAGTCTTTCGTAAACTGCGGTTAACACCTTCATAGTTTCTCTCCATTAAGAGTAAACTTCAAGTTTTGAGCCAACTTGGCCAAAAAACATTGTACAATTTTTGACGTATCTTATTGGATTTATTTGTGAAATTTACTCACACTTTTTATGCAGCGTGTTGGCGCACTAAGCCATGGTGGGTTTTGGCTCCAAAGGGCCATTAAAAACGGTGTCTTTTCTCCCCAGCCTATGCCAGCAAAATATCGAAAATAGAGCGTTTGCCGTCCGCTAAGTTTAGATTTTTTTAGGAGCCTTTGGATCAGGTGTTTGCGCAGTGGCTTCTTTAGATGGGGTTGGATTGGTATTGAATGCAAAAATTGGGTCAAGGAAGGTGATAAAGGGTCTGCCAAATAATCCAGAACTGACTTGAAGTGACATGGGCAGCAAACCTGGGTTTGGTTTAGAACGAGCGGCATAATCGGTAATTTTTAAAGTGGGTTGAGCATCATGGGGCGATTTAGGAGGTGCTTGTTCAGCTACAACAACTGGTTTTGGGCCTTTAAGCGGTCGTTCAGCCACGCGGGTTGGAGATTTTTCTCTTAACGAGCGGGCAAAATGCGGTTCGGTTCTTGCCACCTCGGATAACTTCTGAGGTTCGGCTGGCGAATGCTTCATCAGAAATTTCCACTGATTTTTCTCGGGTTAGCTTAGGAAAAGAAGGTTTTAGCGCTCCGTATTCTAGGTCGGCAAGGCTTGGCTTAGGAGGATTGAATTGAGTGTGTTCAGTCGAGGAAGCATTTGGAAGCTCAAAGTCGGTGATTTTTTTTAAAGCAGCATCAATGCCCGCCAAGTCGGCTTCAAGTGCCCGCTGGATGTTGGTGCTTTCAGTAGTTTTCTGTACTTTACCCATGTTTTCTCCCTAAAAACCCCGTGAGGGGCGTGCCCCTACTCATATGGATAGCAAATAGCGTGCCAATTGGGATTTTTTTATAACTATCTAATATTATTTAAGTATTTTTGAATATGGTTTAAAATTTCCATAGAAATGGGTATTCATGTCGAGTTTTAGTCTAAAATTTGTACATAATTAGACATTATAAATGTGTTAAAAAATGTCATTCCAGCCCCTGCCTGCGCAGGGGTAAACTCCGGCGGGAATCCAGAACTGCCTGAAATCACTAGATCCCTGCCTCCGCAGGGATGACAGAAAGCACATTTTTCAACAAGCCCATTGCGAATCACTCCTCCTCTACTCTTGACTAATCGTGCTAATAAGGTTAATAAACTCCCCCTTTTTTAAGGGCTTTATTGTAAAGGGCAACGTATGTACGCGATTATTGAAACCAGTGGTAAGCAATACAAAGTTAGCGAAGGGGAAAAGCTTTGGGTTGATAAAGTGCCAGGGGTGCCAGGGCAGGCCATCACTTTTACCCGAGTGCTGATGATTGGTGGAGAAACGATCCAAGTGGGCAAACCCATTTTGGAAAAGGCGAGTGTGAGTGGCGAAATCGTCGCTGATATAAAAGATAAAAAAATTATTATTTTCAAAAAGAAAAAACGTAAAGGTTATCAGAAAAAGCAAGGGCATCGGCAAAAATATACCGAAGTGTTGATTAAAAAAATTGTGAGTTGAGATTGCTTCGCAGACGCTCGCAATGAATGAATGGATGCCGGATCAAGCCCGGCATGACGATATTGCGTCATCCCGGGCTTGACCCGGGATCCATATATGACAGATGGGATGTCATTGCGAGGAGTGAAACGACAAAGCAATCTTGAGTTAAGAGGTTTCTTATGGCGCATAAAAAAGCAGGTGGTTCTTCTCGCAACGGTCGTGATTCCAATGGGCAACGGCGAGGCGTTAAACGTTATGGTGGCGAGCATGTGGTGCCAGGTAATATTATTATTCGCCAGGTGGGCAGCAAAATTCACGCTGGTAAAAATGTGGGCCTAGGGCGCGATTGGACCATCTATTCGCTCATCGATGGCATTGTAAAATTTGAGCACCTCGATCAAAAACGTAAACGCGTGAGCGTCTATCCTATTTAATGTTCCTGTCATCCTCCGGCATGACCGGAGGATCCATATATGAAATTCATAGATGAAGCCAAAATTCACGTAGTCGCAGGCGACGGCGGCAACGGTTGTGTGGCGTTTCGTCGCGAAAAATATGTGCCGCGGGGTGGCCCCAATGGGGGCGACGGTGGTGATGGTGGTAGTGTATTTATCGTAGGTGATGAAAATAAAAATACCCTCATGGATTTTCATTACACGGCTGTTTTTAAAGCCGGGCGTGGTGAGCATGGTAAGGGTAGCGACATGCACGGCAAATCAGGTCGTGATTTAGAAATTAAAGTTCCGGTGGGGACCTTGGTGTATGATGTCGAAACGCAGCTCTTATTAGCCGACATTCATCAACATCAATTGAAAATAACCGCAGCCGTTGGTGGTCGTGGTGGTCGAGGCAACATGCATTTTGCCACCTCCACCAATCGAGCCCCGCGCCGTTGTGAAGAAGGTGTTAAAGGTGAAGAGCGGCATCTCAAATTAGAACTTAAGCTATTGGCCGATGTGGGTTTGGTGGGCAGGCCCAATGCCGGCAAATCAACATTTTTAGCGGCAGTCACGGCCGCTCGCCCCAAGATTGCCGATTATCCTTTTACCACCTTGGTGCCACAATTAGGGGTGGCTCGCGTGGGCCAAAAACATAGCTTTACGATTGCCGATATCCCGGGGTTGTTAGAAGGGGCCAGTCATGGGGTGGGCATGGGCATTCAATTTTTAAAACATATTGAACGCACTAAAATTTTTCTTCATTTGATCGATATCAACGATCCAGAAAATCCTCAACCCTGGGAATCTTTTCAAAAAATCCAGCACGAGCTTTATGAGTTTAGTGAAAAGTTTAAAGAAAGAGTTTGTTGGGTGGTGTTGACCAAAATTGATGCCGTGCAAGATGCCAAAAAACTTAAAAAAACCTATTCGCTTTTTTCTAGAAAAGGATTTAAGGTTTTTAAAATTAGCGCCGTTACGGGTGAGGGGTGCAAGGAGTTGGTGAAGGAGTTGGCAAGGTGTCTACGTCATCAGATGGATGCCGGGTCAAGCCCGGCATGACGACATTACGTCATCCCGGCCTTGAGCCGGGATCCATATATGAATGAATGGATGCCGGATCAGGTCCGGCATGACGGTGTTGCGTCATCCCGGGCTAGACCCGGGATCCATATATGACAATAATGTAGCTTGGAATGACATCATTTATAATATGCGTAACATCTTAAAAAATCGTAAACGAATCGTTATAAAAATAGGCAGTTCTTTGCTAACCGACGCTCAGGGTAAAATCAAGAGTGCTCATTTTAAGCGCATTGTCAAACAAGTGGCAGCGCTAGTCGAAAAAAAATATCAAATCGTATTAGTTTCTTCAGGGGCCATTGCGGCCGGGCTCGATTTGCTGGGGCTCAAAAAAGTGCCGGTGCAAATTCATCAAAAGCAGGCCATTGCGGCTGCGGGCCAAATCACCATGATGCGAGAATATGAAAAGGCCTTTGCTAAGCATCAAATAAAAGTAGCCCAAATTTTGCTAGATCGGGATGACTTAGCCGATCGCTATCGTTTTTTGAATGCACGCCACACGATTACCCAATTATTAAAGTATCAGCTTATCCCCATCATCAACGAAAACGACACGGTTTCGGTAGAAGAAATAAAATTTGGTGACAACGATAATTTGTCGGCCTTGGTGACCAATTTAGTCGAAGCGGATTTGTTGGTTATTTTAACCGATATCGACGGGCTTTATACTTCCGATCCACGGGTAGATGCAAAGGCCAGCCGAATTTCTGTTTTAGAAGAATTGAGTGAAACCGCTTTTAGTTATGCCAGTGGCACTTTAAGGGTTGGTTCTACGGGGGGCATGCAAACCAAATTAGAAGCCGCGGTGAAGGCCTGTCACTTTGGCGTTCCTACCGTGATTGCAAGTGGCAACGATCCAGAAGTGCTCCATAAAATTTTATTAAAAGAAGATGTGGGTACTTTAATATTACCCAAGGCAGGGGCCGATCGTGTGGCGGCTCGCAAACATTGGATTGCTTACATGGGATCTGTAGCGGGAACTCTGGTTGTTGATGAAGGAGCCAAGCTTGTTTTATTAAAACAGGGCAAGTCGTTATTGCCATCGGGCATTAAGGCCATTACGGGGAATTTTCAAATTGGTGATTGTGTCGAAATTACAGTGGCGGGCGAGGGCCCCTTTGCCCGCGGTTTAACCAGCTATTCGTCGGAAGAAGTGGCCAAGCTCAAAGGTTGCAAAACCAGTGAAATTCAAAATTGTTTGGGGTATAAATATTCCGATGAAATAATTCATCGCGATGACTTGGTATTGCTATAGGAAATGATTATGTCATTCAGAGCGAAGCGAAGAATCTTCCATTTTATCTTCTTCTTTCTGTTCTGTTGTGTTCAGCCGGCCTGGCCCCAAACGGCCAACCCCTACCTTCAACAAGCTCAAAGCTTTAATCAGGCCGGCAAATACGACAAGGCGATTGATATTCTTTTTCAGGCGCTTAAAAACCAACCGATGAATGCGGCCATTCATGCTGAATTGGGCAAAGCTTATTATAGCCGCGAACTTTATCAAGTAGCTCAAGAGTCGTTACTAAAAAGTTTATCGATCAATGCTAATCAGTGGGAGGCCCATTTTTATTTAGCGCGAACCTATGCCAAACGCAAAATGCTTGAGTTGGCCGCCAGTGAATATGAACAGGCAACGAGCCAAAATAAACAATCCGCAGAGGCCCATTTTGAAGCCGGCCGGGTGTATGTGCAAATAGGCGATTTGGGCAAGGCCAAAAAACATTATTCAGCCTTAGAAAAAATGCAATCCCCCCGCGCCCCAGAGTTAATGGGCCTCATCGACCCTTCTAGTATTGTTGTGCAATAGTACTCATTTTGGGGATTATTCTCCTCACCTAAGTTTAGGGTGGCGTGCTCTTTTTATCGTAACCTATTGGAATAACTAACTTTATTTTAAAATATTTTACCCTTGCTTTGGAATAAAGTTTGCATGAAACAAGCGATATTATGGCACCTCCTATTGTCCCTATTTCTCCTGTCGTGTCTTCAACTCCCCGTGATGAAGAGATTCCGCGGTGCCCTGCAGCAGGAGAGGTTAATACTTCTGAACCGAATTTTACCTTACCACCAACAGAGCAGCGGGTTGCTCAAACTTTAACAAATAGTTCTACTGTAAAGTTATTGGCAGGCCAGTGTAGTTTGATCAGCATTGGGGGAACGCAATCGGTGGAGTTAGAGGTACCTGATCAATCGGCCATGAGCGTGCCGCTAGTTCAGTTTGAGTTAAGCGATGACCATCAACAATGTGTGGCCACAAATTTGCAAATATTTTTAGATGGGATTGCCTTTGACCAGGCCAATCAACTTTTGCACCCCGACAGTTATGGGATTACCTCTATTTACGATGCAAACCCCTATGACGCCTTAGCGCGATTACAAAATTCGGGTTTGTCAATTCGGCAACAAGAGGCCATTGCCTTTTTCATGTATGGGAAGCCCTTAAGTTTGGGGCAAACTCAAGAATTATTCGATGGTAATCTTGAATTGTTAGCTGAGCTGCAAGGATTTGGGATTATTGGTAGTTACCATGTGAATGGCCAAGTTATTTTTCGGCTCAATGAACTCGGTTTAACTTCACGCCGTCTCCCCAACGGAGAAATTTCATATTTATTTTTTGATTTGCCTCAAGCACTGCGATCATCGGGTGCGCCAGTGCCCACTGCGCAAATTAGTTCCACAAGTTTTATTCTGCAAACTTATCTTGAAGACCAGTATCGTGCAGGCACCCGTTACCGTGGAGTAGCGGCGGATTTTGGTGCGGGCACAGGTATTTTTGCCATCACTCTTTTACAGCTGCACCCTGATTTAGAAAAGGCCATTGCTTTGGAAATAGACCCCCAAGCTATGAATTTGAACCGCTTCAATGCCATGGTTAATGATGTAGCCGATCGTATGGTCGTGGTTGATAATATGGATCCAAATAATTTTACTCAAGCGCTCGCTGGGCGCAAACTTAATTTAGCGGTGTCAAATCCTCCTTTTAATGCGGTACCAAAAAGCTATGCGGCTGAATTTACCGATTTTGGTGATGGTGGCCCCCGTGGTTTAGATGTGACGGAAATTTTTTTAGATCAGGCCTTGCCGGTTTTGGAAAAAGATGCGCCATTTATTTTATATTCAGTGTTGGTGGAAGGGAGGGAAGGGAAAATTTATGCCACAGCTGCTTTGCAGGAAAGAAGCACGCCTTGGAAAGGGCGGGGGTTGCAGGTGGATTATGCACCCTTAGGTTTTGAGCGATTGACTATGGGTGCTCATGACTATGCCAACTTTTTAGCTTACTATCTCCTTGAACAACGAAAATGGCAGACGGGCCAGGCAGAACCCATATACTTAAATCCGCAAGACACCCCACAATTTAAAGTTTTGCAAAGTGAAATTCAACAAGCCTTAAAGGCTGATGGGGTCGTTGCTTTACGGCCTTATCTTTGGACCATTCGTGCGACCGAGCTTCCACTGGGATTGCAAGTAACCCACAATGATAATATGCGAATGAAAAAATTAGAGCTAGCCTATTCGCGACACAGTCAAGAACCAGATACAATGGGTGAAGGCAAGAAAGGAGGGGTTTATATAAACATCGTCCGGATGCCTGACTTGAGAGAGGGGGTGTATAGGGAATTGCATAGGGTCTCACATGAAAGTTTGTTGAGACAAAGTTTAGAGGAGTATTGTCAAAACCCCGAGCATGCGAATGATCTACTGTGCAAAATATTACCAAAGTGGGAAATTTTAAAAATTAATTTAAATTAAAAAGTGCTGCGGATTAGCTGTTATAAATTTTTAAAGGGTTGCATTGGGCGATAAGATCAAAATCGTGATCTTTGTGGAGAACTGGAAGGCCATTGCTTATTGCCACTGCGGCAATAAGACAATCGATGATTTTACGAGGAGTTTTTCCTTTTTTACGGCAGTTTCGATAAAGAGTAGCAGCCATTTCAAAATGTTCAGGGTCGCGGAAATCAAAGTAAATAAAATTTTCTAAATAGTTTTTAATTTTTTGATATTGCAAATCATTAGAAACTCCCTGAAGAATTTCTTGTTTGATGAGCCCACAAAGCCCTATTTCTTCGTTTGATTCAAGGAGCTGATGAAGTATTTTTCTTTCCTTAGAGGCAATTCCGCGGAAAAAATCAACCCATACGCTCGTGTCTACGAGGACCATTTACGTGACTTTCTTGAAGAGCTGAGATTGCCCTGCCAGTAGACCTTACCCTCTAAGCTTAACATTTTTTTTCGTCTTTCTGCTTTAACGAGCATTTCTAAAGCGTGATGGACGAGTTGTTTTTTTGTTTTGATTTTGGTTAGGCGGCCTGCTTCTTTGATGAGATGATCGTCTAAAATAATATTAGTACGTGCCATGATGTGTACAAAATAACAAATTTAGGTGTATAGATCAATAGGTAATTTAATAAAGATTCTTTAAAAAGTGCTAAGCTAAGGAGCTGCACTGAAATAAGACAAACATTTTAGCATCTCATCTTGGGGTCATCTTTGCTCGATCTTCAATCGCAAAATCCTCAAGCTAGCTTCTGCTAGCCCTCCGGTTTTGCTCATTCAGATCGGCCAAATCTGACCCCAATCTGAGCGCTAAAAGTCCATCTTATTTCAGTGCAGCTCCTAATCAGATTTATGGAGTATTCCAGTTTTCGAATTTTAGTTTTGGGATATTTTGAAAGTGTTTTTCATTATTGGAAATGAGGGTAAGATCGTGGGCTAGGGCCGATGCTGCAATAAACATGTCGGGGGCCCCAATGGGTTTTCCAATTTTTACGAGGTGTTCTTTTAGGTAGGCAAAATGTTTAGCAGCCATTGAATCAAAATAGATCTTTTCAAGGGGGCTGAGGAAAAGCTCAATTTTTTCTAAATTACTTTTAGGCTTAGCAGAGTGAAGGGCACCGTAATAGAGTTCAGCTTCGGTGATACTGCTAACGCAAAACCTGGATTGAGTTTTTTCTTGAAACCGTGTTTTAAGTTTTGGATTATTTTCATTCAATATATAAATGCAAATGTCAGTGTCGATGAGGTAATTCATTTTAGGGGTGTTCTTTCTACCTCAAGGTAGCCAGCATCAATTTCTTGAAGGATTTTTTTTGGGCTACGATCGTCTTGCCACGTTCCCCAGATTTCAAACCAAGAGGTCGGCAGGCCCGCACTCATTTTTTGCTCAATGGCCTCTTTAACCCACGCTGAACGACTCTTGCCCTCGTGCTTGGATAATTTATCTACCTTTTTTTGTAATTCATCTTCTAAATAAATGGCGATTTGGCCCATAAAAAACACCTCACAATTATATTTCCAAATATACTTGAACTAACTAAAAATTCAAGGGCAATTTGGCAATTTTGTGTAATGCCTCAGCCTTGCAGGGAGAGTGCTTGGGTTATTTCGTCAGCCGTGCTTCTTGCGGCGGCCTATAGTAAAAATTTATATCGCCTTTTTCCGTGCAACACTCGGTAAATTATAACTTTATTCTTTGCTACACGATAAAAGGCTAAGTGGTCTTGAATTACCAAGAGGCGATAACCTTTTCTTTTTAAGAAACCATCTTTGGGAATAGTTCCCAAATAAGGAAAATGTGAGAGTCTAGCGATTGTGCGATCGACATGGGTTAAAAATTTAGTGGCTTTTATTAAAGAGTCTCGACGAATATAGTCAAAAATTTCTTTTAAATCTTGTTCTGCGGTTGGTAGGTAATAAATGACAGCAACTTTTTTCACAAGGGGGTACGGGTCTGCAAACGAGCTTTGAGATTTTTCATGACCGTAGCATGAGGTTTGCCTTGGGAGCCTTCTTGGTAAAGGGCCTCAGCCTCGTCTAGTTTTCGGTAAAGCTCTAGCCTTGCCTGCATTTGTTCATATAAAGTTTGACTCATGACAACCAACTCTCCTTGGCCATTTCGAGTGACAAATACGGGTTCCCCTTCATGGCAAATTTCTACAATCTTGCGGGTTTTATTTCTTAAATCAGAAATGGGAACAATAAGAGACATAAAATACTCCTTACCTTTAATGGATAATTAAATATCATGATTATGATATAGTAATCCGTTCAAAAAATAAATTTCAAAATGTTCAATATTCAAAACTTTTTAGATTAATTTGCCGATAACTACTTTAGCCAATCTTTTAGTTGAATATCCTTTAAAATAAGAAGAGTTTATGTATAAATAAAATACATATTTATACGTATAATAATGTAAAATTTAATAATAAAAATGCATTAATTTGCGGTATAGGCACCCCTAACGAGCTTATTTTGAATAAGCTTTATTAAAATACTAAATAAAATCATAGTGTTAAATAATCATTTGCAATGAGGTTTTGGCACAGAAGTTGCCATTAAGTTCTTGGGTATGGTTTTACCGCATTTAATTCCATTGGGGTTTTACCCACTTTTAGTGCCTTGGCTTGAAGGCGAAGGCAGTGCTGCGCCTGATGAACAGGGGCCAGCTTTCGAGAAAGAAGCCGGTTCTTGGGTAGCGTTGGCGCGTGGGTTCGTGGCTGAAGGGAAATTTAATCAGGCCAAAAAGTTTTTGGATCGAGCCGAGGCCATAGCCTTGGGTGTGCCGCAGGGTGATGGTTTGGTTTTGTTTGGGGCCATGCCTGCCGCAGGTGTGGTGGAGGAGATTGATCAGTTGCGAGAAGGCATTGCAGAGGTTGAACAACATTCTCTGGCTAGAATCAAAAATGCCGTGACTGAACTTGAGCAAGCAGCCCCCACGGTGGCACCTGAAAAATTAGCTGAAACGTTGGAGTGGTTGAGCCGCGGCAAAAAATTACCAAGGTATGTGGAGATTTTAGAAAAGCTCACGCTTGAGTGTGAAGCCATGAGTCAGGAGGCTAGTGGGGTTGGGGATTTAATAGGTGCGCGCGAACTCGCCGCTGAAATTCAAGGGCGATGGGTGAGTGCTTGGGATGGGCGAGATGAGCATGGGTGGGAACAGGCCGAAGGGTATTTGCAAATTTTTAATGAGTACGTGGAATTGAAAAAACGAAAAAGTCAGATGGCCCTGCAATTAGGTGTGTTGTGGCCAGAAATTTCATCGTTGCGATTTGAAGTTGAAATTAAGACCAAACCCGTATTGGCCCTTGAGCCCAATCTTGCGACCTATCAAGAATTGCCAGTGATTCAGGTATTTGCTCGATTGCAGGCAACTGAACCTGTTGCGGCCGATCGGGTGCAGGAGGTGATGGCTGATTTGCGGGAGCCAAGCGAATATTTGGCGATAGATATGGAACATTTGTCGCGAGCGGTAGGCCGATTAAAAGGGCTTTATGAGCAGCCAGCCTTAGAAATGTTTTTAGAACGAGTTGCCGAGCTAGAAAGGCAAAAGCAAGCAGGCTCAGCGGCCTTTCAAGAGGCAAAGCTTTGGCAGGAGCTTTTGGCCGAATGGCCGGTGCTGGCGCAGGCAGCCAATCAAGCTGACATTACTAAGTTTGATGGAGAAAAAATCGAACAATGGAAAATGGCATTGGGCATTCGCTTGGCTAAATATCAGGTATTTTTAGAAGCGGAGCGGGGCCGCATTCATCAACAAGAAGAACCCAAGCGACCTTTGAGAAAGGTGCCAGGTTTCCCGGTGCCGGCTGAAGAACCGGATGAAGATTGGGTGAGCTCGCGCGAACAGGCCGTGGTTGTTCAAGTGGAACGAGTTAAAGGGCAAATCTTGCAGTTAGGTAAGGTGCGAACAGCTGAAGACCTCAAAAAATTCTTTCCAGAATTTTTTGAGAGTTTCGAGGGGCAGGTGCGAGATTTAGCTTGGAAAAAATTGGATGAAACAAATTTAATCGAGCCTGAAATTAAACTACAGCTCACCGGCTATATTTATCAATCGGGTACGGTAGAAGAAAAAATAAGGGCCTATGAAGGCATTCGAGAACAGATTGATTTTTTAACCACCCAACAACATTTAGAAACAGAATTAGTGCGATTACGCCAAATGGAAACAGAGGTGGCTAGGGCTGAAAGCAATCTTGAGGCCATTGGGTTTCCAAGCAGTGGGCAGCTGTATTGGGTGCAGCAACAACGTCGACATTATGAAAAAACTTTAGCGAAATTAAAGGCCAACCATGTGAGTCAGGCCAACCGTGATTTGGCGATCCTGCAACAGGCGAGCGTTAATGATCAATTGGAGACTGCTTATCGATTTAGCCGAGGGTTTAATTTGACAACCGATATTGGGGTGATTGCCTTAAGTGGTTTAGTGGGAGGTGTGGTGGGTGCTTTGGTGAGGATCCCTGCCATTGTCGTGATGGGCAAGCGCTTTGGCAATATCACTCATAAGATCGCAAGTGCCATGGTATTTTTCATGACCGAACAACGCTTGCATGGGCATGAGGTGTGGGTTGAACAGCAAAGTTTTGACCAGAACATGGGAAGAATTTTAGAAGGGACGGCGACGAATTATTGGCTCTTAGCCGTGACGGGGAAATTTTTACAGGTCAGTCAGAGAATAACCCGGGCATTAATTCGTGAACGGGCTTTGTTGAATCTGCGTGGTACCGGAGAAATATCAGAATATCTTTTGGGTCACGAGATGGCTCGAATCGAAGAGAACCTGCTGGTGTATGCCGGGCGTGGTGTGGCGCATTTTGGCTTTGAAGTTGGGGGCCTTGGAGTGGCCAGCGTGGGGACTGGCATTTACGAGCATGCCAAGCTTGGCGAATTTTCTCCTTTTCAAACCATGGATGAAACGCTTTTTAGCCAGGCCGCGTGGGAACAGCATGTGGTGTTTGTGTTAGGGTTACGGGTAGCCCATGTGGTGGGTAAGCCTATCATGGCACCGGTGCATGAATTTACGAGGGAAGTGGTGGACCATCAAGTGCGCGAGCGCTTAGCTGTTTTAGAACGTGCGGCCAAGGATTACGAGGCACTATTAGATGAAAACAATGTTGATGCTTTGGTTAAACTTGGCGCGTTAAGAAAGTTGTTAGAGGCCCAAGGGGTCGTGCTTGATATTTCGGAAAATATCAGCACTGCCAAGCAAGATAACCTAGATGCCCTTGCTAGGGTAGCAAGGTTTGAAAAAGATATACTGGCGCAACGTCAATGGGGCAAGATGATTGAAGAGGGGACTTACCAGCCAAGTGAGAGGAAGCGCTTAATTCGAGCCATTTTGCAAGACCCCAATGTAACGAACAAAGCAGAAATTTTAAAGTGTGCGAATCATGCGAATGGGTTAATTGTTGTCGCCTATCGCGCGTCTCAATTTCAGCTAGATCATGAAGCCGCTACTTGTCAAAAACCTTCCGATGCTATCTTCTGGTTACAACCCAAGGCACGAAGACCTGGCACCAAGCTGCTTCGCAAAGCCAAAGTGTTTGCACAAGCTGCAGGCAAAACTTTAGATGAGCGTATGCAAAAGGTCACGCAACGGACCAACAGCATTGAAGCTGTAGTGGGCGAATTGCTTATTGGCTTAGTGGTGGCCATTCGTACAGGGGCGAGGGCGGCAAGCCAATATGAAAAACTGAGAGTATACATGGAAACTGAAGTGCGCAAACAAGATCCGACCGCTAACGTTGCTGTGCAATTAGAGGGGGAAGATATTCAAGTAACGGTAAATTCCCAACTTCCCATGCCAGAGGTCGACCATCGTGCTCTTGGCGAGCTAGGCCCAATCGATATTATATGGAAGCAAAATAATGACACTTCTGGTCGAGTAAGAATTCCAGAAGAGGCTGATTTTGAAGAGCCGGATCCTACCTTAGATCCTATTTCTAGATGGGATGTTGTTTTACCTGAAATAATCGATCGTTCAACGTTAGTGGCCACTTTAGACAGCTTGACGGGAAATTCCTCTGTGGACCTAGACATTACAAACGATATTTCTTTTGCACATTGGGTTCGCGCACGAATGATAGAGGTGTCTCGAAATTATTGTGATGTTAATCGAGATGATCTGAATACCCACAATGCATTATTACTTCTTTTCTTATTCGAAGATGAAGGGGTTAATCCTACTGAAATAACCCGAAATCTTGAAGATGGGCAACTTTATCGGCTCTTGATTGCATTTCGACATGTGGAAGATGTTGTAAAGGAAGGAAGGCTGGGTTTCGATGAGAGGGTATTGCATAATCGTTATGCCGAGGCGTTAAAAGAAGCAGCCAGGACCGTGGATCCTTTAACGCGTACTTATGTAAGGGATCCTTATTTTTACCTTTATGTAGAACAAGGGAAAATACCTGCCGAGGAGATCAATCAATTTTTAATAGATTATGCCGATACGCTTCAGGGTACAGGAGGATTAGATGTTCTAATACTTGTTCGAGCTTATGTTGAATTAAGACAGGTTTGGGATGAAGCCCAAACGCGGGATTTTTTTACGGCTCTTCCTCCTTCTATTTCGAATCGTGTCTCTTATTTAATCCTTGCTACGGTAGCTCGATATTCGGGGTTAAGTAAGAATCAATTGCTGGATCTTGTTTGGAGGGGTGGTGGGCAATTTTTGCCACTTTTAGAAAGACTTGCTTCGATAAGTGCTCAATTAAATAATCCTGATTCTGAACCACTCCCAGCGTTGGGTGATTTTGAGTTTGCTGTAAGGAGAGTTAATCGAAATATTCAGGTTCCTCATAGAATCCTCTTAGATGCATTGGGTGAAGATCCAAATTTAGCTTATACCGTGGTGCTTGCCTGTTTGGGTTATGTTATTCCAGGAGAACCCACTCTTGCTCACGAGAGATTGGCTGAAATGGCTAAGATCATCCAAGAGGGATTAAGAGCAGAGGGCGTTGAAGATGCGGTTTATTATGCGGAAGGGACCCTTCTTGCGGCGAGAATCGCGGCTGCTTATGGTGAATTTGGATTAGCCTATGCTTGGATAGAAGATGCTCAAGGTTATTTGCTTCAATCCGATGAGTCTGGCCGCTTGGCAATCGGAGGATGGGAAGAATTACGAAGAACAGAATGGGAAGTGGCTTCCCATTATGGTGATTTGACTCCACTGCAAATAAATCTGCCCTATGACACCCAACTGCCACCATGGCAAAATGCCATCCGTGGCGTTTTAGCGGGTGGAATACTTGCTGATACTTATCAGGTTGTGCGGCTCCCTTTACAACGGGTTGTGCCTATTCATACCCTTTATCATCCGACCGCGGCAAGCAATGTCTTTGATACGATCCAAATTATCCGTCAAATTATGCTTTTTAAGCTTACCATGGAAGGCTGGCAACAAGGCCAGGAAGTTTCAGATTCATTGCTCTATAAAACCCTCTCCTCTTCGGATTCACATGGTTTGCCACCACTGGTTTCTGCAGAGACAGAAGGTGGGCATGCACTATTGCTAAACGGTCATCATCGAATGGCGGCACTGATTAGTTTAGTAGCCGATGGCCTGCTTCCACCTGGAACACTTGAGAGAGTTCCATTTGTACGAGTGCACGATCAATCTCCGACTCATATTTTGCAGACGGCCTTTGTTGGAGGGGAGGCGGGTTCCATAGGGCCTTTTTCATGGCGGGAGGTCATGGGGTTTAGTGATCGTACCCGTTCCCTGATGGGGGCATTGGGTGCTACTAAAGAAATAGGGGATCTTTTACCTCAAATGCCTGTAAGAGTGGGGGGCGAGCGCACAGCCATTCCCATTAGTGATAGTCATCAAATTACCTGGCTGGATGGTTTTACAACATTGCTTGGAGAGCCTCGGTTTCAAACTCGCGTGGCCGAATTGGCCCGTAAACCTGGGTTGGATGTTATTACGATTGATGATGTGCAAACTTTGGCAGGTGAATTTGGGCAACCCGTTGATGCGGTGATTGTGGCTGCTAACCGCGTGCGATTTCCAGACCTTAATTTTTCACAATACACCGCACGGGATGGGCACCCTATGTTGATTGCTCATGAACGCGAGGCGGCCAATTTACGCCGCCTCTGTGAGGTTGATCCTGAACGCAATAGTGTTGCTTGGTATCTTTTGGAAAATCGCACGCATCCAGACAACTTTTTTTCCCGTGAGCGATTGGCTGCTGCTGCCGGGATTAGCGACCTTACCTTACAGCGATTGGAAAATGCAGAAGTGTTGGCTAAAGGTGAAACCAATTATCCTATTCGGGAAACCTTTGACCGGTTAGAGAGTGTATTGCGGGGTACTAAAGATGAATTGGCCCATGCTTTCAATCAAACTGTCTATCCTGCTTTGGCCCTTGACCGATTGGCTGTGGATTTTCGCCCCTTCATTGATCACAATACCAACGATAAAGATAAAATTGATGGTTACTTATATTTGTTGGATCAACGTGAAGCGGGGCGGGACGTTGGTACCTGCCAAATCGCGTTTTTCGTTTATCGACATCAGTTAGAAAACTATCCTAGCCATGGGGTATTAAGTAGTAGGCTTAATCGTGGAGATAATTTTTGGAATAAACTCGAGACGGATGAATTGAAACCTGAAGACGTGCCGTGGGGTGAAGTAAAGGCTGAATTGGAAAAAGCGGGATTACTCACAGAACCTTTGTTGCAATTATTAGAGGCCCAAGGGTTTACTGTAAACCTGCAAAACCCTCTCCATACGCCGCCCGAGGTGCGCAGGCTTGCGGCCATTGCAGCAACGGGAGCAGCTCTTGATCGATCCTCCCCTCGAGCGATCTTGGCAGGTGCCTTAGGAGCCGATGGAGTGGCCGTGGCTGCCGATAGAATAGGTATCAACCGTGGTACCTTGGCCCCCTGGCTCAATCGTGATGATGCCCCGCTGGCTTCGCCTGCAGTGTTGGCAAAAATTAAGGCCGCTTATCCTCAATTTGAAGCCGATCGCTTTTATTTAGCCCAACGCCAGCGAGCTGCACGACCTGGCCAACGCACGGTCGTGGATTTTTTCCCAGAATTAGCTGGTGATACGCCCCATTTGATTTTAACGACTGTTGAGATTGAACAAGCCCATGCCTTAACCTTGCCCCCCTTGGTGGCGGCGGCACGCCGAGCTCGCGGCATGACCCTTGAGCAATTTGGTGCACTCATTGGTGTTTCGCGGCCTGTGGTCAACCGTTTAGAAACAGTGAATAAACAAATTCAAGATTTGGATGTACTTTGGAACTTAGCACAAGAATTGAGCGTTGATCCCCGGGTTTTGTTTATCCATAATGAACCCGGGGTGCTTCAGATTTTTCAAATCCGTGAACCAGACCGGGGGGGGGTAAGGGAAACAGGAAGAGAAAATAGAAGAATCTTAGTTCGAGCCTTAGACGCCCTTTATCGAGATCCCAAGGCAAGTCCGAAAGCAATCAAAAGATGGGAAGATTGGGCCAAGGATAGGGGAATCATTGGTGCCATTCTGAAGAGAATGTTTTATGCCGAAGATCCTGCTCACTTAGATCCAACGCAATTTTACTATTATGCCAGATGGATTAACCTCGGGTTGAGTTCTTCCAATCTTCGAGATCAACGATGGGCCATCATTGGCTTTCAAACAATTCGAATGGGCCTTCTTAAAAATAATCAAAACGATATTTACGAATCTCAATTTCTCCCCCTTGTTCGGGGGGAACATTTCGCATTTGTTGAACTTGTCCAAAAGTGGGAGGAACTGGGTTTGTTCTATGTTGATCGTGCCGGAAATAAAGAATCTTTGAGAAAAGTATTACAAGACAGAGATCAAAACCCAGCCCAAGAACCACCTAGTTCTATTACAATCGCATCGAGAAGAGATGACTCCTTTGCTTTTAGTAAATTTAGTATCGCTCAACTAGTGCCGGTTGGTAAAAACCGTCATCCATATTATGAGATCGCCAACGATTCCTCGGAAATAGAATCAATTTTAGAAAAGGAACTTTCCCATCTCCCACCAGGCAAAAAAATACCAGTCACCATTATTGCCCATTCCAACAATCAGGGTATGGGTCTTGTGGGGGGCAGATTCACAGGGCCAAAAATGTTGGTTGATAAGATTAAGAAATATGAAGATCATATTAGTTATCTGATTATCAAAGGTTGTTCTACTGACAAGCCATTAACTGCTGAGCAGAGAGAAATGGTAGCTAGTAATCCAGAAGGATATACTTTGTTGAGACAGCTTTCGTTGGGTTTACCCAACGTTGTCGTGGTCGGTCTTCAGGAGGAAGGGCTTCTCTACTCACATTTCCGTCCAAATGGTGAACCGGTATTTAAAAGTGGCACCGCTCCATGGATTCGTTTGAAAAATGGTGAGTCTTTGGAAGATCCTAACCCACCCAAATTCTAAATGTCCATTAAGCAATTTTCTCTGTAATCCATTGGGCAAGTGCTGCCATGACCTCAAAGCCTGGTATGGAGGGTGGTGTGTATTTGAATTCATTCACAACGAACCAGGCACCATGCTAATTTTTAGCCCATAATTCCGCATATTAAATATTTTGTTTTTATTTGCGGTTTTTAATAAACAACTTGATAATTCCGCATATTAAATATATAAACATCATATGCGGAATTTTATTGGTCGAAAAGACTATCTGCTTAAACTCGAAAAGCTTTGGAAAGAAAATAAAACAAAGCTGGTGTCTGTTTATGGGAGAAGAAGGGTTGGTAAAACCGAGTTACTTAAGGTTTTTAGCAAAAACAAACGCACTTTTTTCTTTGAGGCCCTTGAAGGGGTCGAAACTTCCATACAGATTAAACATTTTTTAGCTCAACTTTCTGAAATGTTTCAAGAGCCTTATCTGCGGGATCTTGATTATCGAGATTGGCCACCGGTTTTTGAGCTGCTGTCTCAAAAAATCGAGCAAGAAAAAAACATTCTCATTATTTTTGATGAGTTTCCTTGGATGGCTTCTGGGCGTACCAAGCTTGTTAGTTACGTCAAATTTTTTTGGGATAAGAAATGGAAATACCATTCTCACTTATTGTTGATTCTTTGTGGGTCCATTGCTTCTTGGATGGTTAAAAATGTGGTGCGTTCTACAGCCCTTTACGGTCGGATGAGTGAGAATGTCTTAGTAGAACCCTTACAACCTTCTGAAGTTGCGATATTTATTGGCAATAAGCGAGGGCAGAAAGAAATTTTAGAATATCTTCTCTGTTTTGGGGGTATTCCACGCTATTTAGAAGAATTTAATTTTAACCAGTCGATTCAACTCAATATTGAAAATACTTGTTTTGAGAAATCGGGCTTTTTTGTCGTTGAAGCCGATAAGATCTTTTATAGTCAGTTCAGAGAAGTAAATTTGTATAAACAAATTGTGAAGCATCTTTTATTAAGACCTTTGATCCTCAAAGATATATCACAAAAATTAAAAGTGCCGAGTGGAGGTGGGCTTAAAACTTATCTAGATAATCTCAGCTTAGCCGGAATTGTGGGGAAAATGTCGCAAATTGAAAATTTCAAAGTTGCCAAAGTTCCTCATTATTACTTGGCAGATGAATTTTTAAGATTCCATGCAACCTTTATTTTGCCGCATCAAGATGAAATTGAACACACTTCCTTTAAAAAGAACTTTGCAAAATTTACCCATCATCGATGGCATCCCTTTTTAGGTTATGCCTTTGAACGGTTTTGTTTAAAACATCGTTACACCATCGCTGAGGTTTTAGGTTTTTCGCAAAAAGTATTAGGGTGTGGTTCGATGCTTAATCATCAACGTGGGGGGTACCAATATGACCTTCTTTATTTAAGGAGTGATGCAACGATTACACTTGTTGAAGTAAAATATGTTTTGGAACCTTTGAGTACCTCGATTATTAGAGAGATGGAGTCGAAAATACAAAAGACTTCTTTTCCCAGGGGCATAACCTTAGAAAAAGTTTTAATTTGTAATCAAGTGCCAACTCTTTCTCTTGAGGAAAGTGGGTATTTTCACCACATTTTGACCGCAAAAGATTTATTCTTTTAGTTGGTTCTTTAAATATAACCCTTGATTTTATCCTAAAAATGGCTATAATAACCGGTGATTTTAACCATAGAGGTCGACCATGTATCGCTTTGCATTGGACTATCTAAAGGAATGGAAAAATAAAAAAACACGCAAACCACTTGTCATTCGCGGCGCGAGACAAGTGGGGAAATCGTTTTTGGTTGAGATGTTTTCAAAAGAGGCTTTTGAAAATTTTGTCAAAATCGACTTTGAAAAGATGCGCGACATCGCTCCATTATTTGAATCAAAATCCCCAAAGACCATCATTCCGCTGCTTGAAGTAAAATTTAACACAAGCATCCTGCCAGGCAAGACCCTTCTTTTTTTGGATGAAATACAAGCGGCACCGGATGTTTTTGCGACGATCAGATATTTCTATGAAGACATGCCTGCTTTGCATGTAATCGCTGCGGGCTCGCTCTTGGAATTTATTCTGGCGGAACACGAGTTTTCCATGCCGGTTGGCAGAATAGAATATCTGCACCTTGGCCCAATGCAGTTTGAAGAATTTCTGATGGCCGTTCAAAGGGAAAAACTTCGCGAAAGCTTGTGTCGTTATAAAATAGGTGAAATAATCCACTCATCGATCCATGGTGATCTCCTGCGACTGCTCAAACAATATCTTGTGATCGGTGGCATGCCCGAAGTGGTGTCTGTTTTTTCAAAGACAAATTCTTTCAGAGAATGCGAAGCCGTTCAGCAATCTATCATTTCAACCTATCGCGACGATTTCAATAAATACTCGAAACGAGCAAATCCCCGCCGCTTGGAAAAGATTTTCAGCAAGGTGCCGCAGATGGTTGGAAACAAATTTAAGTACAGCCGGGTGGATCATGAAGAAAAATCCAGAGACCTGCGGGCATCTCTCCAGATGTTGTCTATGGCAAGGGTTGCAATCCCCGTCTACCACTCATCTGCGAATGGCGTGCCTTTAAGGGCGGAAATGGATGAGTCGAAATTCAAGGTATTGTTCCTTGACGTGGGCCTTTTGTGCCGCAGTTGTGGGCTCAGTATTTCGGAATTTGAAAGAACCCCAGACGTGATGATGATAAATGCCGGCGCAGTCTGCGAGCAGTTTATAGGCCAGCATCTTTTATACTCACGGCAATTCTATGATGAATCCGAAATTTTTTACTGGATCCGCGAGAAAAAAACTTCAAATGCGGAAGTGGATTATCTCATCTCAATAGGGCCAAATATCATACCGGTCGAAGTCAAATCAGGGAAAAGCGGAACTTTGAAATCGCTTCAGGTTTTTCTCTGTGAAAAGAAGCGCGATTTTGGGCTTCGTTTCAGTAGCAACCTTCCTTCTCTTGTAAGCACCGTCACAAGTCTGCCTGACGGAAACAACAGACCCTTCAAACTACTTTCTCTCCCTCTTTATATGGTTGGACAAACAAAAAGGCTATGTTCGCAATAAAAAGATTTATTCTTTTAAGCGTGCTCTTTATTCACAACGAACCCAGGGTGTGTTGCAGATTTTTGAGATTTGAGAACCTTAGGGTTATCCAAATTTAAGAACTTTGCTGGCAAATTTATCGATGGGGATGACTTCAATGGGCAGTGCTTTGGGTTGATAATGTTTTTGCCCCATATGAACTTGATAAAAATAAGGAATGGAGGTTCGTTGTTGAAAATAGTGAATATGTGGATTGACACTGGTGTCGCTTAAACGGCATTCCACAGCAAACAGAGGGGCTCCATTTTTGATAACCACAAAATCAACTTCTCGTTTATCGGTATCGCGAATATAACGTAGCTCCATGCGTTCGCCTTCCGTGTCTTCTAGGTAATCGCAATAAGCCAGAAGTAGGCTCCCTACGTAGTTTTCGAAGCGGGCTCCAGGGTCTAAGATTTGTGACCAATCCCAAAGGTAAGTTTTTTGTTCTTTGCGTACCGCCCGAATTTTGGGTGCGCCATAAGGAGAGATGCGATAAATATAAAATAATTTTTCTAAAACAATGAGCCAACGTTGTACGCTAAAATGAGCGACTTGTAGATCTTCCCGCAGTGCATTGATTGATAATGGAGAGCCAACCAAAGCAGGTAATCTTTCAGCTAAACGAAAGACCAAATCAATTTCTTCTATTCTTTCCAAATCACGCAAATCATCGCGTAACACTTGGATCATGCGGTTGCGATGCCAACGCTTTAAAACACGTTCGGAGCCTGAATAAAAAGGTTCTGGGAAGCCACCCAATTTTATGAGGGTTTCTATCGTTTGACGGGAAATCGATTTTTCAATTTCGTTGGGTACCAAGGGATGAAGTCGATAAAAATGATACCTGCCAAATAAAGAATCCCCACCTCTCCGATACAAGTCAAGCCTCGCACTACCGGTTACTAGGTATTTCTTTTCGTGTTTGGTTTTGTCATAAAGGCCTTTCAGGTAATTCCGCCACCTTTTAAATTTGTGAATTTCATCAAAAATCAAAAGAGGTTCATCGACCGGAAATTCTTGGTGCATGATTTTAATACGATCTTTATCACTGTCCCAATTTAAATAAGCGGGATGCGATTGGTTACCCCTCAGAATTTCTAGGGCTAAAGTAGTTTTGCCAACTTGCCTGGGCCCTGAGATGAACACCATTTTTTCTTTAAGATCAGAAATAATAGGAGGTTTGATATTTCTCATGGAAAATCCATTATGATTGAATTTACTACTATGTAAAAAAACTCATGAGTATTTTTACATATATATTAAATTAATAGCAAGTAAATTTTCTTTTAGTCAAGAGATTGCGCGCTTCATATTCCGCACATTGAGGTAAAAAATTTAATATGCGGAATTTAATAAATAACTTGATAATTCCGCATATTAAATTTGTAACCATGAACGCGAAGGAGATCTTAAACTTTTTGATGTTAAATGGAAGGCGGCAATATCCTATCAGGCATTAAAAAGACCTGTGGAGATCCTTCACGCCGATTCGCTCATTTCTTTTCTTCTCAGTTAATCCAAAGGTGCCATGTCAATTAAGGCTACTTGAATACCTGCTGCCATGGCTTCAAAGCCTGGTGTTGAGGGTGGGGTGGCTTTGGATTCGTTCACATAGTCTTTGAGAACGTAAAGGTCGGGTAGTGAAAGGTCTTTCCACCAGCCAAGGTCTAATTCGCGTGCTGCTGTTTCAGGCGATGCAGAAGCTAATTGTAAATTTTCTGCTTGTTGATGGGCGCCGTAATAAGGATCATTGGGGTAAGAGTTCCAAAAAGTTTTGATGAGCAGGTCTTTTTTATCCCAATCGGTGTAGCGCTGTTTATAGGTAGCCATAAAAGTTTGGCGTTCTGATTCTGCAGTTTTTTGATTAGCCAAGAGAGCAGCCTCGGTCAAAAGGCCTGCGATGTTTTGGTCGGCTAGGCCCCAGCTTTTAGTGAGGGCTTGTGTTTTGGCTTGAGTATGTAAGGCGCCAAGTTGTTCTCGAAGTGCAATGGCGGTCATGGGGTCAAGTTCATTACAGTGGTCTAAAAATTCTGTTTCCAATGATTTTAATTCCCGATCGTTTTCAATGGCTGCTACCGTGAGCTTTTGGCCTTGAGTTCGAGCGGCCGAGACATAATTGCGTAGTTCTAAAGGAAGCTCAGTCAATCGATTGTGGGCAATGGCAAAGGCGTGGGTTTTAAAAAGTTTGGGGTCGAGGGCGCGCCTCTTGGCAACTAATTCTGATTGACCACGAATCACTTCGGGTTGATACAAGAGGCGATGCAGCAGAAAAATATTGTGATGAGCAATTTCATCGAGCCTGGTTTGATATTTTTGCAACGCCAAAGCGGCTGCATTGTCTTGCGTTTTCAGTGTAACTAAGTCACCAAAGGCTTTATTAAAAGCCTCGTAATCAACTTCACCATCCTGATTCACACGAATTTTAGCAACGCTTGTCTCCATGGCTTCGATGGGTTTGTTCATATCTAAGCTAAGCATGATACTTGAAACCGAGGCCTCGATTTTTTTGAAGACATAAAAATCGATGATGGTTGATACCACCGTTCCAAGCCCTGTGCCCTTCAAACCTTTTAAAACAAGCGACAGTCCCTTCATTACGGCCGCAGTTACGGTGTGGCTAGCGGTGAAAATTAAACCCATTTTACCTAAGTCCTTGAAGCTAACCTCACCCGTGGCAATCATTTGCATAAAAGCGAGGGCTAAGTAAGTGCCAGAGTGATTAATAAGCCCACGTTTCATAGCAAGATATCTTTTATTTCCAACAAAACTTTTGTAGCGATCGATCGGCATTTGAGCTTTCAATTTTGTTTCCAAAGCTTCGAAGCTTGCTTCGAAAATCTTTTTACTCCCGCCACCCACGGCGGCTAGTTCTGCCCACGTGAGCCCGGCATGTAACGGGCTGGCATGCTGCCACCGGCCCATGGCGGCTTCGGATAAAATATCGGCGATAATAAAAGTGGTTGCACCGCCCATGGGGTGTTCTACCCAAATAGGGGATTTGAGAATTTCTTTAAAACTTGCTTCTTGAAAACGCCCTAAGGTCCCATCTTTGCGGCCTTCGATTTGCACGAGGAAATCTTCGATCGTGACGGTGTTGCCTTTGCCTTGTTCAACGGCAGTTCGCAATAACGCTTCAACGTGGTTCAAGTTTTCAAAAACTTCACCCGAGCTACTGCGCACGGTAAATGCTTTACCCATCGGATCATAAAGCCGATCAAAAAGTTTATTGATTTCTTCTGGGCTCAATTCGCCTGCAAAATGTTGATTCAATGCCTCAACGATGCGAGCTTTTTCTGCCAAGGCGCGCTCACCATATGTTGTCACATGTTCTTTCCAGAATCCTTTAAGGGCGGTAAGCCAGGGTGAATCTGGTTTGGGAGGAAATGTAGGTTTGGGTATTTCTGGTTTTGCGGGATCTGGTTTAGTAGGTTCTTCCATGGGTCGAAGTTCGGTAACGGGAATGCGGGCAGGTTGGTCAGGGGCTTCCATTGCCGTAGAACGGAGGGCTTCAAATGTGGCCATGCCTTTGAGTAATTGAAGGTAAGGCAGGTTGATTTCTAGGCCATGTTGTTGACAGGCCTTAAAAATTCTGCTGATCAATTCAGAAAGATGGTTGAGATCGGCTTCCCAGCTTGTGCCGATTTCAATAAGTTCTCCTAGCAAAAGCGTGCGATCATAATCAGCCAGTTTGGTGCCCATTTGTTCTAAAACATTTACCAGTTGGTCGGGATGTTCGTTTAACTCCATAAAGGAACCCATGAATTCCCGTACCTGGTTTTGTTCAAACCCGGATAATTCTCCCACTTGGCCAAAATCTAAGAGCCAAATTTTATAAGTGCCGTCATCCTCGATTTGTACTCGCACATTGCCGGGCTGTAGATCGGAATGATACCGCCCCTGTTCCAAGGCCTGCTTCATCAACTCCTCTTGCAGTTTGTCTAAAATTAGTTGTCGGGTGGCATGGTCAGGGATTTGAGAGAGGGGAATACCTTGAATGAATTTTTGGACACTAGCCTTTGCTCGCACCAGTGGTTTGCCTTCTCCATCAATCACATACTCAGGGAGATCAATACCAGACGATTTATGGGCCCGTATGGCCGCGGCATTTTGAGCCTCTTGGGTGAGATCAAATTCTGGGCGTACCATTTCTAAGAAAAAGTTTACCAAACGTTTGGCCTGCTGAGCACCAGGCAGGCGTCCGCTGTGGAGTTCCAAAAATCGGGCCACATTTTGAAGTTTAGATAAAGCGGTTTTAAATTTATCTTCTTTGGATTTGGGAACGACCTTAATGGCTACTTCTTGCCTTCGACCGTCGATGGTTAGGGCCGATCGATAAACTTCACCAATGGTGCCTGAACCGATAAGAGCAGTTCCTGCCTCGTGGTATGTTTCAAGATTGGTAATGAGTTCATCAACGAATGGACTACCTGCAAATTGTTCACGGATGGTTGCCTTGACCTCTTCAAAATGACTAGGCTCTACATTGCTTTGTAATTTTACTAGCTCTTGGCGAATTTCTAGAGGCACTTCTGGCCAAAAGCTCAAAAACTGCCCCACTTTTTCTAGGCCGGTCTTTTCTATAAAAATACGCAAAGCTTCGCCGAAATTTTTTGCATTTTTCAATTCTACTAATAAGGGATTTTGTTCCCCTTCAATAAATTCTAAAAAGATCCAGGTTAAAAGGTGCCTGGTTAGAATATCCCGTTCTTCAAAGAAAGGGGGTAATTTAACTTGGCCTAGGCGGATCTTGTCGTAGAGCCAATCATATTCTGTTTGTATTTTTGGGAAATGAGCAATGAGAGCCTCGGCTACTTCTGCGGTAGGTAACTTAGCCCTTTGTAATAGTTCTAAAACCTCTCCAAAATCATGCTGGCTTAGATAACGGTATTGCCAGGGGAAGGTGGGTACAAGGGCCAAAAATTCGGCTAGCAATTTTTCCCGGTTTAAGTGGGTAATACCTTTTTTCTCTATGACGACAGCCAAGTGAAGGGCAGCAAAAAGAATAGAGCTGCGCCGTTCCAAAGTCCGTTTATCTGTATAATCAGATTCACCCATATACACTAACCAATCCATGGGCTTCGCTAAATCAAACTTTGTGGTGGAATGATGAACCTGGAGACGGCAGCGTTGTAGAAATTGTCGTGCCTCATCAGGGGGTAACAGCGCTATCAGGTTCAGCCAAAAATCCCCGCCATTTCTTAAGTCACGGCTTTTAAGGAGCTCAAACATTTGGTAAAAAAGATTTTCCTGCTCGGTTTCACCATTTTTACTGAGGGTTTCGGCAGTATGAACTGCGTAGACCGAGATGGTGTCAGTTTCCTTGAGTTTGGCAAAAATAAGGCGTTTCCATTTTAGGCTTAAAGAAGGGTTAGCCAACTCTCTTAAGAAAAAAAGCCTTTTTACCTTGGCCTCTCGGGGATCGTTTGAAGAACTCCATAATTCAAACAGAGTTTCTGCCATGGCCTCTTCACCTGTAGCGTAGGCTCTTTGCCAATCCTCATAAATTTGTGCAAAAAAGAGTTGGCGTAATTCGTCAATGGTTTTAGGTTTACCATCGTAACCTTCTCCTCTAAAGGTCTGGCATTCATGAGCTACCAATTCTTTTATATCAGCACTCAATCCCTGAAGCGTGGCTGTATCACCCTCGCGCAGGGCAGCTTGATAAGCAGCTTTAAGTTCACCAGGGTTCAAGCTTGGGCGAACCTCAGGTGAAACAAAGGCTCGTAAGTAAGCCAGCGCCCTTTGATATTCATCGGTAGTTCGTAAATTTTTCAAATCTGGGTTGGAAGGGGCGAGCGCATCATCGGTTAGCCTTTCACAAACCCATTGGAGGCCTTCTAGGGTCCTGGTCATACGAAAATCTTCACCATGGTAACGCAAGGCTCTAGCAGCGGCTGCCAGCCGATTAATTAGGATTTTTCGGGCAAGGGGGTAGTTGGGGCTTTCTAAAATAAAGGGGATGACTCGGATGGCTTCTAACAGGCCTTCCAATCCTTCAAGAGATTTGGCATAAACTCCAGGCTCAGGCGAGGCCTTCTCGATGAGGTGGGCAAAGAGTTTATCTTTTTCTTGGTCAGAAACCGGCAAGGTTTTTAGGGCATCAAAGAGCGGACTCAATTGATAGGCATAATCCGTTGAATGGCCACCTATGCTTTGGAGGGTTTTGTCAATGCACGCCATGGCCAAACGCAAGAGACAAGATTCTTTTCCGGCAAAATTTGCTAGCCAACTGCCATTACTTGAAGCTTCGCTAAGCAGGGATAGAATTTCCAACAGGGCGGTTTTGTCAAATTGCCTACGGGTTTCGACTAGGTCGTGTTCAATACGTTCCACAAGGGTGTCTAGGCCTTGCCCTTGATTAAGAATGGCAGATAAAGTTTCAACCCATAGCCCGATTGTTTTTTCACGGTGGAAAGGTGTGCTTTCCCTTTTCCATCGGTCAACAAAATCTTGAATCATCTCTCGTTGGCCTCCTTCCAAGGCGAGCTTGATAAGCTTGAACAGGCAAGTTTTTGCTCCAAATGAGTCCTCAAAAGAAGATTTGGTAGAAAGAATTTGTTGGTAAACATTTTTTAAAATAGAAGCTTGATCATTTGATGGAAAGGAGGCGAGATTTTTTAAGATCGCATTCCAACGGGCAATTTCTGTAAAGCCCGTTTGTGGTTTGAGCAAAAATTCAAGCCCGGCTCGTTGCAGATCGAGATCGGTTGAACCCAAGGCTAAATCCGCCAAGTATTCTAAATGTTGACTGAGTGGGGTAGCATAAGACCGAAAATAAAAATCCCATAATCTTTGCCTATCGGTGTTAGAACCACACTTGCCAACGTCTATTATTAAAATATCTGTAAAGAGACCATTCCGATTATAGGGTTCTAATATTTTAAAGTGTTGATCGTGATAAAAGAAAATTTCTAAACCTCGGGAGACTTGCTGAGGATCGGCTAAGTAGAATCTAATACATCGTCCTAGTTGAAAAAGAATATTTCTTTGGGAAGCTTGTTCGACAGTTTCATTTTCTGTAGGGCTATATTTAATAGTATCTTTGACTCTTCCAATGAAAGTGCCTTGCAATAGATCCACTGATCGGGCGAGTAAGTCATAGGCTCTCTTTTTCAAAGACTCCGTTTCAGTTGAATGGGGTAGTGCCTGAAGATCACCCAATACAATTCCCAAATCATAAACCACCTCAGCTAAGCTATAGTCAAGTTCACGTTTTTGCTCCAGGTCTCTCAAAGTTTTTTCTGCGATGGCCAGCACATCTCCAACCCATGCGGCCTCGCCGGCATCGACCAGGATTTTAATGTCACCCTCTGTGATGTGAATACGACTATCCCGGTGGGATTTCAGGGGTTTTTCTCTAAAGGCCTCGGCAATCATGCTCATACCTTCAGCCATATATCCTGAGCGCAGTAGCGAAATCCCTAATTGCCATTGGGTATTGGACTTGGGTTCAGTTTGCATGATTCCCATGAGTTTGCCATAGACCTTGGCAGCGGTAAGAGGATCGGTGTATTCAGCAAAGTGGAGCACGATTTTCCATTGGGAGATAATTCCTTGAATCGAGCTAGCTAAAATTTTTGTCACTAATTCGGCTTCCTTACCTAGGATTTCAATAGTATCAGCAGCCATTTCAGGGGCATCTTGAAGAAGATTAGGGTTGTTGGCTGGAAGGGGTTTAGGACGAGGCTCAATATCCACTTCAGTGATTTTTGCTTGTTTAGAGGCCCTGGCCTTTTCTTCAAGTGGATCTCCCATGAGAGCTCCTACTTGTGTGACCACAAAATCAAAATCTTTGCGTAAAAAATCTTGTGCTTCTTCAGGAGAAAGCCTGCCCATTAAAAATGCCAAAGCACGATCTCTTTTTTTCGCTGCTTCACCGGTCATGGTGGCGAGGCTTAAAGCGGCTAAACCCATCCGAGTTTGGTGGCGGTCAATCAGCGGTTTTAGGTGCTTTTGATAAAAATCTCCCAAGGCCTTTGCGGTAATGATTAATTTACCGTCTTTTTCCTCAACATTCATTAGGGTTAGGATTTCGCCCCAAGTGGGGTAACTTTGTTGGTTAGTCTTGCGAAGCAAGGCCAGATAAAGGGCCCCAATTTTGTAAGGGAGGTAGGCCTCACTTTCCCGTATGGCCCAGTAAACTCCTTCAAAGCCATAGTGTGCATAAGCAGAGTCTATGACCTCCTCAGTCTCCAAATAATTTTGAAGGGACTTAAATTCAAATAAATTGTGCCCAGCGGTCTGGTGAAACGCCATAGCGAAGCGGGTTTCCGATGAAAAGGCCATGGCTTCGTCGTAGTATTTGTTGGCAAGCACGGCGTGGTAGATTTGGTGAAAAGTTGCATCGGACCCAGGAATGTCGGGTAGGTCTAAATGATAGTCTAGTGGTAAGTAAGAGTAGGGCGCTGCGTGCACTCGTTCATGAAGTAGAGTGACGATATTAGTACCTTGAGTGCCAGAGGTATGAAGGGTAATTCTCTGGGCTTGTGCCGCAGTTTTCCGGCTGATATCCTGGTCAAACGTAACGTGCGTACCTCCACGTATGTTGCTACGAGGGTCTACTTCCACAAATTTTATCGGTACCCCCTTTGCCGCTTCCGAAATCTTTCCCGCATCTTCGGGATCAATCAACATGAATAGTTGATGCGCTAATTTTAAATCAGCTTCGTTACGAATCCCATTTTCTAAGATATCCATGAAAGGGGTCAGGTCAATGGGAGTGCCGGTTGCTTGGTTTGGAGCGATTTGTCCAGTATAAGCCTGGGCTGTACCAAAAACCCCAGGCCTAGGCGGTTGCCCATTGCCCGCATTGGCAGCCCAAAGTTGTGGAGAGGTAATGAGCGACCAAACGCTCGGAGCAGGAGCGAGGGGAGGTGGCGTTTCCGGCTGATTGGCAACGGGCCCCACCGTGCGAGTAACGGAACCTAAATCCCCTAAAAATATCCACACCATCCTTTTAATTCATAGCAAGGTTTATACCAATTGCTGGCTAAGAAAACTTAAAAATATATAATTATATCAATAAGTTAGTATAGCTCCCCGGGATGCTTTTAGTTCTTAGAGGTGTAGGCACCTCGATTTGACGTATCATTGTACAATTATTATACAAATAATAACAAAAATTAGAACAAAATGGTTTTCCATTATTGGGTTGACTAGTTATACGTTAAATTTGTAATATAACGTATAACTATGACCCCTTTCAAAGATCTTTCCCCAACCGTAACAACACTTTATGCCCAGCTTTTACAATTGGTTCAAGCTGATGAGGCTAGCCGTTCCATTGCCGATTTAAAAGGCACTTTCGTTTGCAAAAAAATCAAGCAAAAGAATTATTGGTATCTTCAGCATCGTTTTTCTGGCAAGCAAACTCAAACTTATTTAGGGCCGGAAAGTCTTGAGCTTTTAAATCTTATTCATAATCATCAAATAGGCAAGACACTTAAATTGTCAGATCAGGAAAATCGCAAGAGACTTTGCTCCATGCTCATTCAAGGGGGGGTTATGATTCCTGATTCTTTAAGTTCCCGCGTGATCATGCTTTTGGCCGAAAGTGGTGTTTTTAAAATGGGATCGGTGTTAGTGGGCACACACGCTTTTCAGGCCTATTCCCAATTGTTGGGTGTGGTTTGGTTGCAACAAAACCGTACGCAAGATATTGACATTGCACAAGAGCGTCATATCTCAGTGGCATTGGCCATGGAAAATGCATCCAGTGATCTTCCCAAAGTTTTGGATCATGCTAGGTTAGGTTTTGTTCCCGTGCCACCACTTAACTTGAAACATCCCTCAACTACTTTTAAAATTTTGGGGCGGGAATTGCATTTAGATTTATTAACTCCTCTGGTTGGCAAACCCACGGCTAAACCTATTGAACTCCCCTCTTTAAAAGTAGCAGCCCAACCTTTGCGATTTCTGGATTATTTAATATCGGATCCTATTGAATGCGTCATACCTTATGATGATGGAATTTTGGTTTATGTACCTAATCCGGCTTACTTCGTATTTCATAAACTCCTTGTTTCAACCAAAAGAGAAATAGCTGTGGTCGCTAAAGCAAAGAAAGATTTATCTCAGGCCCTAAGTTTGTTGGAAGTATTAGCTCGAGATAGAAAAGGTGATTTAAGTCGAGCGTGGGAAGAACTCAAAAGCCGTGGTAAAAATTGGTATCAGCCAGTTCTAAAAGTCCTTGCCACCGTGAAAGGAGAAAATGCCATCGTTCAAGAAATATTGAAGGAAATTGTTCAGTGAAAATGAAAATTTCTTCTCTATAATGTATCCGGGCCACCATAAGCGCCTAGGTCGTTGCGGCTGCCGTTGGTGTCGTTGAAGTGAGTGGCGGGATCGCCAGCATCAATGGCAACCGAGCCTGATATTAAACGAAAATCACCCGCACTCGAATTTACAAAGAAGGGGTTGCCTTCAAAATTTTCATAAACCGAATCGGCACTTGAAAAGTTGTTGGCGTCGTTTGCAGTTCGACTAGCCCCCTGCAAATATAAAGGGCCTAAGTCATTCAAGTAAAATAAATTATAAGTAATGGTTGAATTTTGAGCAGAGGAAAGGTCATTGGCCCCTACGCCTACGGTTGTATTGCCATTGTTGTAAAATATATTGTTAAGCACTGTTGTGGTACTCGACCCCATGAGCTTCAACCCATCTCCATCGCCATTGGCCACTGTATTGTTAATAAAAGAAAAATTGCTAGCAATGGCTTCTACTTGGGCGGGGTTTCCACCGCCCGAGACGGTTTGGTAGTTATTATAAATCAGATTATTTTTAATCACCGTGCCATCGGCATCTTCTAAATAAATAGCAGAACCCCGCAAGTCAGCCCGGTTGTGATGGATGAGCAAATTTTTAAGGGTCACACTAGAATCAACAATCGACAAAGCCCCGCCTTGATTGGCCCAGCCATTGCGCAAGGTGAGGTCTTCAATGGTGATGCCACTTAGGTTAAAGAGGTCAAAAATGGGCCCGGAATTTTCAGCATCGAGGATGGTATTGTTACTACCCTTCAAACTCACCCCCGATTTAAGTTCAAGGGGGAAATATTCCCCATTTTCAGAAGGCGAATAAACCCCAGCTTCAATCACCACGGTATCTCCGGTCTCAGCAAAATCAATGGCCTCCTGAATGGTCGTGAAATCATCGGGGACATAATAAAAGTAAAAAGGACCGAGCAGGTCATCAACCCATATTTCACAGGAATGATTCCCCAAAAAGCTTAAAGTCAGTAATACCATGGAAAAAATTCTTTTCTTCATAATTAATCAAGGTCCGTTTACTTCTTAGACCCCACTTAAAAGCAAAAAGGTAAAAATTTCTTTCAAAATTCAACGGGTTTGTTAATTAAACCCACAATGGCTCAAAATTCCCCTCTCCCCTTGTGGGAGAGGTGGATGGGGTGGCATTCCATGCGTATTCCCCTCTCCCCTTGTGGGAGAGGGTTAGGGAGAGGGGACAAGGAGAGGGATGAAGAACAGAAAAAATGAAACCAATGACCTCTTTTGCAAAAAAGTTAAGGAGCCAATCAACTGATACTGAAAATCGTTTATGGTATCATCTGAGGGCGAAAAGATTCAGTGGCCTCAAATTTAGAAGACAGGAACCTATTGGAGATTATATTGTAGATTTTGTGTGTTATGAAAAACGCTTGATTATCGAGTGTGATGGCGGACAACATGCAGAACAGACAGTGGAAGATCAACAACGTGATCAGTGGTTTCAGAAGCAAGGATATAAGGTGCTGAGATTTTGGAATCGTGAAGTGCTAACTAATACCTCAGAAATATTAGAGAGAATTTACCAAGCTTGTGAGGGTCTAAAATCCCCCTCCCCTTAATCCCCTCCCATAAAGGGAGGGGAGATGAGATAAAAAAAGTATTTTAGTTTATGAACAGCCCATCGAATTGCCGCAATTCAGGCATTTATAGCAGGCCCCATTGCGCACCGTGATGTGACCACAACTGTCGCAGAAGGGGGCATCACCCATCATGGTAGAAAGTTGACTGTTCAAACTCTTGCCCAAACTATTTGCGGCTAATTGTGGGTCTTCTTCTTTTTGGCCCTGGATTAATTCTAGTTTTGGAGAACTTTCAGTTGCTGCTGCAGGCGGCAGCGACTGAACTGGCTCAATACTGGTGGGGGTAACCGATTCAGGTTTCACCTGCACAAAGTCGGTTCGGCCCATATATTCCAAGCCGATCACTCGGAAAATATAATCGATGATGGAGGTGGCAAATTTAATATTAGGATGATCTACCGAGCCTTGAGGTTCAAAACGGGTAAAGGTAAATACATCTACAAATTCTTTGAGTGGGACCCCGTATTGCAAGCCTAAGGAAACCGCAATGGCAAAGCAGTTCATCATGCTGCGATAGGCAGCACCTTCTTTGTGCATGTCGATAAAAATTTCACCCAAGGCACCATCTTCATATTCGCCGGTGCGTAAATAAACCTTATGCCCGCCAACCCGCGCCTCTTGTGTGAAACCACGGCGCTTGAGCGGAAGACGTTTTCGTTCCAGTGGTTTGGGTGCAATGACTTCAGGCGCCGGCTCCGTCTTTTCTTTTTGCTCTGTACCCGAAGATAAAGGCTGGCTGGCTTTACAACCATCGCGATAAAGGGCAATGGCCTTTAGGCCCAACTTCCAACCTTCTACATAAATTTGGCGGATATCTTCAACAGTGGCTTCATGAGGAAGATTCACCGTTTTAGAAATGGCCCCCGAAATAAAGGGCTGCGTTGCGGCCATCATTTTCACATGACTCATCGGTAAGAGAAAGCGTTTGCCTTTTTTGCCGCATTTATTGGCACAATCAAAAATGGGCAAATGCTCAGGATTCAAGTGAGGAGCCCCTTCAATGGTCATGGTGCCACAAATAACAACTTCAGCTGCTTCGATTTGTTCATCGGTAAAACTTAAACTTTTGAGTAAATTAAAGTTGGCGTCTGAGGTTTTGGATTTTTGAAATCCTAAACGGGCAAGAGTTTCTTCTCCGATGTTAAATACTGAAAACGCTTGGCTTAAGTTAAACACCCCTTCGAGTTTAGATTCGATTTTATCTAACTCAGCTTCAGTAAAGCCTTTTTGCTTTAAAGTTTCAAAATTGATGAACGGGGCATTGCGGAGTGAAGATGTGCCACGAATATAAGTGACAATATCAGCAATTTCACGCGCCGAATAACCCAACTTTTTTAAAGCCGCCGGAATCGATTGGTTGACAATCTTAAAATAACCGCCGCCGGCCAGCTTTTTAAATTTCACCAAAGAAAAATCGGGTTCAATCCCTGTGGTGTCACAATCCATCAATAAACCAATCGTGCCAGTGGGCGCCAAAACCGTGGCCTGGGCATTGCGATAGCCAAATTTTTCGCCCAATTCTACCGCGGCGTCCCAATCTTCATGAGCGGCTTTTAATAAATCTTTTGGGCAATGCCGCTCATCAATTTTGTAAGCGTGATCACGGTGCAAATTCATGACCTCTACCATGGGTTCTTGATTTTTTTCGTAGCCTGGGAAGGGGCCTTTATTAGCGGCCATCTCGCTACTAGTTTTGTAAGCATGTCCACAAAGAATGGCCGTGAGGGCAGCCGCAATGGCACGGCCGGCTTCTGAATCGTAGGGGATGCCTAATCGCATCAAACAAGAACCCAGGTTGGCATAACCCAAACCTAAGGGTCGATAGTCATGGCTATTGAGGGCAATTTTAGAAGTGGGGTAAGAACTAAAATCCACCAAAATTTCTTGGGCGATGAAGAGCATGCGAGCTGTATGGCGGTAACCTTCAACATCCCAATTACCTGCTTCATCTAAAAATTTGCTCAAGTTAACCGATGCCAAATTGCAGGCCGTGTCGTCTAAAAACATATATTCAGAACAATTATGGACTAGCAAACCGTTGGCAACAAAATGGTGAGTTAGAGGCTCTCGTAAATCATAAACTTTTTGAATACCGAGGGGAGTGAGAGATTTAAAAGTATCTATTAAATGGTCTTGATAGACACCGACCTTTTGATTGAGTTCTTGCAATGCCTTTGACTTTTGTGAGCGGGGATGGAACCCAATAAATTGTTCAAACAAAATCCGCGAGCTACGACTGATTCTTAATGAATGGATCTCTTGTACGGGATAGATTTTTGCGTTGCCTTTTCCGTCAGGTAGAAGGGCGTTGAGTTTTCCTGCCCGGCGGTTTTCGTAAATCTTTGACTTGATACCAAAAGAAAGAAGCATTTTTTGAACTTGTTGAAGTAGGACAAGACTCGTCGAATCAAGGGCAACGTATTGTGATTTTTCTCCATAGTTTGCGACCGTGCCATCGGTGGTAAATAGACCACGTAAAATGGCTGCAACACTTGATTTGTCGAGTTGAAATGCTTCGATGGCGAATCTTTTTTTAGCGGAACCTTCATCAAGGACTGCGTAATTATCGACCACTTCTTTGATAACTTGTGCCGAAGTGGCTGTGCGAACTCCTGTCTCAGTATATCGAACACCGGCAATTTTTCGATCTGCTTTGAGAGTATTTAAATAATCGACATATTCTTGTAAAATTTCATTCTCTTCACTTGCCATGGTGACTGTGATAAGCCCTTGGGCATCTTTGGCCTTGCAGCCATCTCCAACACAAAGGCCAATCCATTCAGCCATTTTTTGTTCTAAGTGAGTGGTGCCAAAGTGCCCTGGAACTAAAACAAACTGGTCGGTATCTTTTAGTTCTATGGCAGGGACATCACCACGGTTGACAGTCCAAACTTTATGATCTTCAGTCAACTTGAGTGTATAACCACTTTGAGTTTTAAGTTCAAAAACAGGTTTGAACCCTGTGGCGAAAACTTCTGAAGTATGGACGATCCGCCCATCAAAACTTAAAATATCTGCCGATTTCCCAACAAGTTCTATAATAGGCTTGAGCCCTTCAGTTGTGGCAACAACGGTGTCTCCAGTCACACACGGATTGCTTGCGTTAATGCGGCCCGAATTTTTGCTGGTGTGCCATTTATTAATGGTGGAGTCGTATTGTAAGCCAGGGTCAGCGCAGCGCCAGGCGGCCGTGCAAGTTTGTTCTAACAAGTGGCTGGCATCATAGCTTTCGCAAACTTCACCTGTGGTGCGAAAAGTTGTGTTCCATTGCCCCCCACTCAAAGCCTTTTGCATAAATTCATCGTTTACGCGCAATGAATTGTTAGAATTTTGCCCAGAAACAGTTTTGTAGGCCTCGCTATTAAAATCACTGGGATAGCCGGCTGCAATGAGGGCCTTGGCCTTGTCTTCTTCGCGAACCTTCCAGTTAATAAAATCTAATATTTCAGGGTGGTCCATATCGAGGCAGACCATTTTGGCAGCGCGCCGGGTAGTGCCACCACTTTTGGTAGCACCAGCACCCTTATCTAAGACTTCAAGAAAACTCATGAGACCCGACGAAGTGCCGCCACCTGATAACCGTTCTTGTCTGCCACGAACTTTTGAAAAATTCGTGCCCGTGCCCGAGCCGTATTTAAATAATCGAGCTTCACTTTTGATGAGATCAAAAATACTCATCAGGTCATCATCAACCGATTGAATAAAACAAGCCGAACATTGGGGAGCTTGGTAAGAATTAGCCATCATTTCAATTTGTCGTGTCTCTGGATTCCAAGCAAAATTACCCCCACTCCCCGCAATGCCATATTCGTGCCACAACCCACAGTTGAACCAAACCGGAGAGTTGAAGGCGCCTTTCTGGGAAATGAGAATGTGTTTAAGTTCTTGTTCAAAACTTTCTGCTTCGGCCTCGTCTTTGAAATATCCCCCAAAGGCTTCACCGGCTTGGCGAATGGCATGGGCAATACGATGGCAAACTTGTTTAGCCGAATTTTCGCCACCGGTTACAGGAACACCGCGTTTACGAAAATATTTATGGACCAAGATATCGGTGGCCAATTGACTCCAAGTTTCTGGAACTTCAGCGGCATCCATTTGAAAAACTACGGATCCGTCAGGGTCAATAATAGTGGACTGACGTTGAACAAAGTTGATATTTTCGTAAGCATCAACCCCCGCTCGAGTAAATAAACGCCTAACGCTAAGGCCCTTTTGGGCTACGTCTAAAGTTTGTTTACGGTTACGAACCGAAGTTTGACGGATAGCTGTTTTGGTTGCCATAAATAGAGTCCTCCTTCCCAACAAAAACACAATATGTAGTGGTTGAGCTACAGCCTAAACCACAAGATGTAGTGTGTCAACGTCCTCACCCAATTTTTGATGAGATGCCCGGCCAATCCACGATTAATGATGATTCGTGGTGAGGAAAGCTGTTTTTTTATTGACTAGACCGACTTTGCCATGGGGGTGCCTTGCAAACTATTGAAAATTAAGCGTCTAGCGTGGGTGTGGAAAAATGCCTTTAAAAAAATATTATAAAATATTGCGCAGCGTCATTTGTAAACCATTGAAAAATAAAGTAAAATAATTTTAGGCCTCAATCATCCACAAACCATTCACAGTCAATTCACTTAAAAAAAATACTAAGGAGCCCCTAAGGTTCTGCACATATTGCATAGGATTATGAGCCGAGACAAGGAAGGCGAAGTCAAAAGCCCGGAGGCGTAGCCAAAGCGCTACGTCGAGGACTTTTGACGAGCCTGACGAAGTCGCAGGCCATAAGCCGAAGCAAGATGTGTAGAACCTTAGGGGCTCCTTAGTAAGGCAGAGAAATAAGCCGGGTTCTGTCGTGGAAGATCATTTCTCTTGCCACACACATTACTGTGCGGGTCATAAAGCAACCTACCCGGAGTCATGGTTAAGAGCGAAACAACTCCTTATTTGGTTTTGCACCCCGTAGAGTTTACCTGATTTCACTACAGCTCCGCGCGAGCGGACGTACATACTTTCTGTTGCACTAGTCCTCTACCTGTCTTTCGACAAATAGGATGGGTGTTACCCACTACGGTGCTCTTCTGGTGCCCGGACTTTCCTCTCTGGGGGAGCCTCTGCAAAAGTCCATCTGCTGCGTTGTCTTCGTCGGCACTCCCTGCGGCGTACTTGTTAGTACGCCTCAGTCGGCCTCCTCAGCCTGCCTTGCATCTGGAGCTTTTTCAGAGGCTCCCCAAAGCGACCTTCTTTCTCTGCCTCGCATCTAGGTTTGAGCATTGTCATCCAAAAGTCAATACGGGTTTTGAAACGACATTTTTCCATTTCATTTGCAAATTACCGTACCTAAAAAGTTTTTCTGAGAGGGGCTAGAGGGTAACTTGAGAGCCCGCGCCCGGTCGGCTTAAGGAGGGCTTCTGTCATTGCGAGGAGTCGGAGTTTATCCCGAGTCTGTCGAGGGGACGAAGCAATCTCCTCGGTTTAACCGGTGAGATTGCCACGCCCGTTGGGCTCGCAATGACAGATACCCTCCGGAGCCTGTCCTGAGGCTTCTCGAAGGAGCCGCCCTCCTGCGCTAAAAGGCTCTCAAGTTACCCTCTAGCCCCTCTCAGAAAAACTTTTTATATTTCTGCAAATATTTACAGAAAAGTCTTTTCGGGGTCGTTGTTGTGGTGAAGCCATCGCGGAAGCGGCGGGGCCCCCTATGCGGATTTGCCGGCATGGAAAGCCGAGGCCCATGTCATCCCTGCGAAGGCAGGGACCCATGATGGGGGAACGCGGAAGGATTCCGTGCCGGCAAATCCGCATAAGGGTCGCCGCTGGAGCGCCGGCTTCACCACAACAATGACGCCGAAAAGACGTGGCTCTATTTGCAAATGATTTAAGCCATGTCTCTTAAGTTAATGGCTTGGTTGGAAAGGCGATCGGCTTCTTTGTTTTTTTCGCGGGGGATGTGTTGGATTTTATAAGAAGAAAATTTTTTTAATAGCCTTTGAACTTGAACGAAAATCTCTAAAAGTTTTTCGTTCTTAACTTGATACTCACCTTTAATTTGGCGCACCACTAATTCGCTATCCATAAAGATGTCTATCTCGGTTGTCTCTAATTCCAAGGCCTTTTCTAGACCTACGAGCAAGGCGGTATATTCAGCCACATTGTTGGTGACCGCTTGGCCCACAAAGTAGGTGATTTCTTCCAGAGTTTTTCCGGTTTTATCTTTAAGAACCGCGCCTGCTCCCCCTAAGCCGGGGTTACCACGTGAGGCGCCATCGGCGTAAAGGATGAGTTTTTTAGCCATCGATGGAGAATGCTCTTAAGAGGAGTTTGCTTTCGCGAGGGGATAGTGCCGAGAGAATTTGTTTGGTGCGTTTATCAATCCCTTTTAATTTAGCAATATCAACCCCGCTCACCCCGTCTCTTTGCAATTCTTTTTTCAGTTGCATGGCCAATTCTTTTAAAGCAAAGCGCACTTCGGCGGGCCTAAAACTCGAGAAATCTTTGAGCGAAGCAAAGGTTTCATGCTCAGCGATGTAAATCAGAAGCTCTGCTAAAGCATCTTTGGGGATTTTTTTCATAGTTTACCTTTTAGTGAGCCAAGTATAAAATTCGTCCACAATTTGCGCAAGTGTATAAGTCGGGTTGTAGATGCATTAAGTTAATGACCTGAGGTGAAATACGTATATTGCATTCATTACAACTGCCTGATGCCACTTGTGAAAGAGCGGGTTTGCGGACTTTATAAATACGCTCATATTTACTTAACAACATCGGTTTGATTTCAATAGCTCTCTTCTTCTCTAAGATTTCAGTGATTTTGTTGCTAAGTTCATTTTGAATTTCACTAAAAGATTCTTTTTCTTGGCTGTAAGTACTCCACGCCGCATCGAGTTTGGTTTTTAATTCGGCAACCACAGTTTTGAGCGGTTCTACCTCTTGAGTCAATTGATTGATCTTGGTTTCTTTTTCATGGTTGATGCGCTTGGTATCGGCAATTTCTTTGGTGATGGCTTGAAATTCTTTTTGGGTCTTAATTTGATGAAGCCGGGCCTCTTTTTCGTTGGTTTTATCTCGGTCGGTGGCGAATTCTTGTTGTAGAGAATGTAATAGGGTTTCTTTTTCGACTAAGAGGGTATTTTGTGTATCATAAGCAAGTTTGGCCTGTTGCCAGGTTTCTTCTAAAAGCCTTAAATTTTGTGGAATATCTTCTAATTGAGACTGAATTTCGTGGATTTCAAAATCCAACTTACCGTAACTTATTAGCTTTTCAATTTGATCTTTCAATGGCGCTCCTTTTTTAAACCACCCCCTAAATAGTCTGATTTATGAAAAATGCAAGTCGCAATTTGGGTGCTTTAAGTCTCTAAAATGAGGTGTGAAAATTTGATGGAATAGGCTAAAATTTCTAACTCAAGGGGGAATGAATATGTTTCCAAAAAAAATCTGTCTTTATGGGATGGTTTTTTTATTGGTGATAACTCCAATAGGGCAAGCTGTTTCGCATCCAGGTGAAACCGATGCTTATGGTTGCCATATTTGTGAAGAAGATTGCAATTGTTGGTCAGGGGTTGAAAAAGGCATTCTGCATTGTCACGAGTTTAAAGGCAAAGCTCATCCTGCCCCGGTGGTACATAGTAGCTATCAATGTGGGGCCGGCACTCTAGGGTATTCAAGTAATAGCACGGTTACGACTCATCACTATCATTCTTATGATTCTTATTATTATGGAGGTTATGGCCATGGCCACGATCCCGAGGCTGAATTAGCTGCAGCCGCTATTGTTTTGGGGGCCATTATTTTGGGTGCGGTTATTTTCTCAGCCACGAGTAGTTATAAAGAACGTTACGAACGCTATCGCAAATATTTCGTTGGGCTTTATACCCATGATCTCCATTTAGAAAATTACCCTAACACTCATCCTGGTAAATACGTCGTTAAGAAAAATACCTGTGGATTTTCATTCAATGAGGCAGAGCTCATTTCTTTTCAAGATTATGAACGCAAAATTGAAACCATGGGTTTAGAAAACATGAAACAAAATCCAACCCCGCAAGACAGAAAAATTTTGCGTCGTTACAAGTCAACCCCGTTTAGCACCGATAAACAAAATCTTTATTATCTTGCTAAAAAAGAATCCCCCTTTGAAATTTACCAAGTCTTGCGGATTATGAAAGATGGAACGGTTTTGGGTATGGACCCTTATTACAACCGTGTAGAGCAATTTTGTTATGGGACGGTTAAAGCGCCCAAGCGCAAGAAAATTAAACAAGATAAATTAGAATTATATTGTAAACGCTACAGTGTAGAAAAACGCAAAGAAAAGCATTGTCAGTTGAAGATGGAGTTACAATAGTAATTCTTGAGTGACAGCCGAGGATACCTCCTGTCACTCAAAAATTACTTCTTTAATTTGACACTCTTTTTAGGGCCGTGTAAGGTTTTTGACATGATCATTGGCTTAACGGGAAAGAACGGGGCGGGTAAGGGTGAAGTGGCCGCCGTTTTAAAAGAAAATGGGTTTATTTATTTTTCGCTCTCCGATGTCCTGCGCGACGAATTAACCAATCGAAAAGAAGCTGTGTTGCGAGAAAATTTAATCAAAATTGGCAATGAACTGCGTAAACTTGGCGGGCCTGGCGTATTGGCCGAAAAGACCATGGCCAAGCTCGATAGCGATAAAAATTACGTGATTGATTCGATTCGCAACCCTGAAGAAGTTCGGGTGTTGCGGCGTGAACCTACTTTTAAATTATTCCATATCACCGCATTGCCTGCGGCCCGCTTCGAGCGCATTAAAACACGGGCACGCGAAGGCGACCCCACCACGTTAGAGGCCTTCAAAAGTTTAGAACAACGTGAGGCAGCTAATGCTGACCCCAACGCCCAGCAATTAGATTTAGTGGCCAAAATGCGAGATGTCGAAATTGAAAATAATGGCACTTTAGAAGAGCTGCGAGAAAAAGTGAGGCCTTTGGTTTTGACCTTGTTAAAAGCCCAACCCCGGCCCACCTGGGATGAATATTTTATGGAGATCGCTCGCACGGTAGCCATGCGCAGCAATTGTCTCAAACGCAAAGTAGCCGCCGTGTTGGTAAAAGACAAACGGATCATTTCAACGGGTTATAACGGCACGCCCCGTGGCATCACCAATTGTAACGAGGGCGGGTGCCCGCGTTGTCATAGTTTCTCAGGTTCGGGCAAAAATTTAGATGAATGTGTTTGTTCTCATGCCGAAGAAAATGCCATTACTCAGTCGGCCTATCATGGGGTAGCCATCAAAGACGCCTCGATTTACACCACCTTTTCGCCTTGCCTTACTTGCACCAAGATGATCATTAATTCGGGTATCATTGAGGTGATCTATAACGCCAATTATCCTTTAGGCGAAAAATCAGTCGAACTCCTCAAAGAAGCCAAAATTTCTGTTAGGCAAATCTAAAGGTTATTTGTTTTCAAATATTCGTTAATGCGTAGGGTATTCTCATTCTCTTGGTCAGCCTTAAAATACATTTCAATAAAGACAACTTTAGAAATTGTAGTATGAAAAGCATAAATAATTCTAATTCCACTTTGCGCGCCTTTTCCCTTCAATGCCTTGCAGGTAAATTTTTTAATTTTACATATTTGAATTTCTTTGGTGCAGAATCCAGGAATTGGAAAAATGCTACGAGAATCTATCTTATTAAGATGATAAAGCTCAATTGCAGATCGTTTGACTGTTTTTAAATCTTCTTCAAGAGTTCGGTATTTCTTAAGAAGTCTTTTTAGATCTTTGCGGAACGAGTCAGTTTCGCCATATTCAATCCGCGTTGTCTGTGTGGTCATAATTCCGTATGCTGGTTTCGGCAGTGCGATAAAAAACTGATTCGTAATCAAGAGGCTTGCCAGTTTCTGTGCTGAGCCAAGGGACATCCTTGTGAGAGAGATCGGATAACTGATTGGCCGTTAAATCAGAAAGTCGTTGCAACTCCCAATCAATGAGTTCTTTTTCTTGACCATTTAAGATGCTTAAATCGGGTTCAACATTTGGATTAAGAAGGTATTTGGTTTGGGGGTATTTATAGAACTTGCTTTTTATGATTTCCACATCACTACTTTTAACCATCTCAATAATGAGATCTTCAAATAAAAGTGGGGTAGGGCCATGATGATGCTTAAGGTAAACCAGCCCCATGAGCTGCTCTTCGTATTTTTCGTAATAGTCAAAATCAATGAAGTAAAGAAGTTTGTATAATACTGTCATGCCAACATTAGGCTTGCCCCCCACTTTTTTAAGAATGTAGAACAAAACTTGTTTGAATTTATCAACCCGCTCCTGTGGAATGCTAATACGTATAGTGTCTTTTTCTGGTTTTGCTCGCTTCTTTTGTTTTTCAATTTCGACCGAAACAGAGTGGCCTTTAGCATGTAAAAAATTTTCCATGGGAATATCAAACAGCTCTGCCAATTTTTCAGCTTCAGGAATCTTTAAGGGTCTTTCCCCAAGCTCAACCTGCATATAGGTTGGACGAGAAATCCCTAGCTTAGAAGCTAAAAACTCCTGAGTTAGATTATGCTTTTTGCGTTGTTCTCGAATAAATTTTGCGAGCATAATTTAAAAATCGCCCTCATATTCTTTAAGTGAAACAGTATAGTAATAAATGTAAAATAATTTGTCAATAGAAATGTAAAATTTTTTTACAAATCATGAGTGTTTTGAGTTGATCAAAAATGGTTCAGTTTACCTTGGTTACGTGGTAGGCCTGAAAAACATGATTACTTTACCAACAGGAACCTTGAAAAGAGATGAATTATACACCTTTTTAGGTGGTTTATTTGTTGTGAGTACATATTTTGTTGGCAGCACATATTGCTCAAATTTGCATCAATGGTTGAAACAAAGTGCATGGATTAATCAAAATACTAACGATTTTTCCCAAATCGTTTTATTTGTATGGTTTTGGCTTCTTTCAGTCTTAGGAGTTTTTTTACTAAATGAAGCCTTTTATACATTTTTGAATAAAATCTACGGTAAATTACCAGAGAATGAAGATGAATTATGTAAATTGGCTGAGTTTAAGCCGAACTCATCGTATATATATAGATACGTATGATAGTTATGAAGATCAAAGGATTAAGTCGCATGTTTATCTTACAATTTTTTCTAGTTTAATCCTTATAATTCTAGGTTCAGAATTTTTATTATTTATAATTATGGGGTTGCGTATTGCAGCTATAGTTTTAATTCTCCTTATGGTTGTGGGTTGGGTTGTTTACAAAAAATGTATTAAGAATAAATTTCAGCGGTCTTTTGCGATTTGGAATCTTCAAGGCAATGGAAAAATATTTTTTTATGATTTTCAAGAATTAGCCAAATTAAATGCCAAAAAAGTGTTTGAAGATAGAGCCCCCAAAAATAATAGGGCATAACGATAAAGGTTCAATAAATGTCAGAATAATATAGTGTTTCAATTTTTAAATAGGCTGTCATCCCCGCGAAGGCGGGGATCCAGTGCCTAACCCTACTTACAGAACTGGATCCCCGCCTTCGCGAGGATGACAGAAAATATACTATCAAAAAGTTAAAATACTATAGTAAAAGTCAAATGAAATATGAAACTGGTTTTTTTAAGCTACTGACATTTTTTAAGGGCTTGTTCGTATTCGGGGCGGGCGTTTTTTTGTAAAAGTTTTTTTAAAGTCTTTTTTGCGCGTTTGCAATTTCCCTTGTCGATATCGTCAATGGCCTGAAGGTATTGTGGATCATCGGTTTGTTCTGCAAAGTGGTCTGTGACAACACCAAGCCCTGCAGGTGCACTGGTATTGGTTATTTTTTGGGCTTCTTGCTGTGCCTTCGGTTTTTCATCGAGGGCGTGTTCTACAGGAACAGAAGGGGTAATCGTGCCTGTTGTAACAGGGACGACCTCTAAATCTTTTTCGTCTCTTTTTACTATTCTATCTTTATCAGGCTCAGGGGCACTCACATTTTGTTTAGGTGGGGTAGTAGGTGTAGTGGGGAGTTCTTTTACCGAAGAGGCGGGCATATGAGGTAGCATGATTTCATTTTGTTTGTGCGAAGAAAAAATCCCCAAGTGATGGGCAAAGATCCCAAGACCTGCGGTGAGTACTAAGGCAAATAAACCCGCGTAAGCCGGCCGAGTAAAAGTTAATAAAAATCTAGCTAACACAAATTTTTTTCGAGTGATTTGATCGTTAGCGGCTTTTAAAATGTTAGCCGTGGTTATGCCACTGGGGCGCTCCAATTCGGCCAGGGCTTGAATGCCTTTTTGAATCTCTCGATGTTCCATCCACAAATCTTCGCAATGGCTGCATTCGGCAATATGATTTTCCATGCGATCTTCTTCGCTACCGGAGAGTTCGCCTAAGAATAAATCTTCAATTTTTGCTTCGAATTCTTGGCAATTCATTGCAATGTTTCCTTAACGTAAGATTTACTTTTGAGTGAACGGCGTAAACTTTTTAAGGCATAACGCATGCGACTCTTGGCCGTGTTTACTGACACTTGAATCATTTCGGCAATTTCTTCAAAGGTCAGGCCGCCCCTTTCTTTAAGCAAAAAAACCTCTTTTTGTTCTTCAGGTAGGCTAGTTAAGGCCAGGTCTAATTTTTTTGCCAGTTGTTGATCATAGGTGTGATTTTCCATCGTGGCCTCAACGGTTGCCAGTTCATCCAAAACTCCAGCATTGTCTTCCGAATCGTGATTAGAATGCAGATTACTCTCATTTACTTCTTTTTTTCTGGCCTGACTACGAATCACATCAATGCAATGGTTGCGGCAAAGTTTAAATAGCCACGCGCGAAACGACCCGGTGTTTTGATAACCTGACAGTTTTTGAATGACCTTTAAAAAGATTTCTTGAAAAACTTCTTCGGCCTTATTGCCATCGTTAAAATAGCGACGGGTTATAAAAAAAACCCGTTGCTGATAGCGATCGTAAATGACCCTGAAACAATCCATCTCTCCTTTTAAATACCCCTTAATTAATTTTTCGTCGGGCCAAGACTGCTTGGAGTCGGTTGGGTTTTCGAGGCTATGGGCATGTTTCATTGGGTTTAACCCTAAAGCCTAACCAACATCGAATCAAGCGGACTTAAAACAAAGCCCTCTTTTAAAGAGACGATGTGGCTAGCATTGATCGATCTAACAAATCATGATAAAGCCAGCTAGATAATTCTAGTCCTTCGACAGCTTAATTTTTATCTTATAATAGCGCTCAGGACTAGTGCTGAGCGTTTAATTATTTTCTCAAAGAGAAAATAATTAAATTGTCGAAGCACTAGGGTGGAAGTATAGCCATTTTTCTAATTATTTCAATAATTTCTGATAAGCCAGGCAATGAGGCAATTAACCTTTAGGATAGGCATTGTGCACAAAAACCCGGTTAGAATTTTTAGTTTGAGACATTTTTTCTCCTTGGGGCTGATCTTTTTTTCATCATTACCGATTCAAGCTGAAACTCTAAAAATAGGCGAACCAGAGATTATCGAAAGGGTTTTGCGGGATCATTTTCAGGTCAAAATAGAAGAAATTAATTCTAAGATCGTTGCTACCGGCGAATTGAAAGCCAAAAGTGTTTATGATACTAAGGTGACTGGGCTTGCGTCTTATAATATTGATCAAGGTGATGAGTCTTCAATTGTATTTGGCACTGACAATCGTGCTTTAAATCTGAATGTTGAAGCCAGCCAGCGGTTCCCCCTTGGGATTGATAGCAAACTGTCGCTTAATCACGAGCGCTTTTCGACTAATTCCCCTTTTTATACCGACTCGACTTTGCATGAATCAACCGTGAAGCTAGAAACCTCAGTTCCTTTACTAAAAAATCGCATGGGTTTATTAGACAAAAACCCTATTGAAATAGCCAAATTTAATACTCAAAGTGCTACTTTACAAAAGACCTTTAAGTTACAAGCCATTCTGGTCAAAAGTTTGCAGACTTATTGGAACCTCATGACGGCCTATCAATATTTAACGTGGGCCCATGAGTATGAAAAAATTGGAAAGAATTTTTTAGAAACCAATCTTCAGAAAAAATCTCTCGGGCTTTCCGAAGACACCGATGTGTTAGCGGCCAAGGCCTCGGTTTTTGAACGCCACAACGAAGTGTTAACTGCGCAAAGTTATATTCAGGCTTATCAGTTACAATTAAAAGAGCAATTGGCGTTAAGCCAGGAAACTAAGCTTAATGTGAAGGGGAGTCTTTTCAATACTCATGCACTTAAATCCAAAGCAGAAGCAAAAAGAATGGCCCTTACGCAAAGGCCAGATTTTTTAGCCTTAGAAAAAGAATTGGCTGCCAAAAAAATTCAGGTGGTTTTAGAAAAAAACAAAAAATGGCCCAGCCTCGATTTGTTTGGCTCACTTGAATTAAATGGGATTGATCGCAAATTAGATAAAACCGTGGGCGAGACCTTTGATTTTAGTCATCCTAATTGGCTTTTTGGTATGCAGTTTAGTTTGTCGGCTCAGAACCGCTTGGCAAAAAGCGAACTGGCCCGTGCCGAATTAGACAAGGCCCGAACTCTTTTAAAATTAAAACAGTTAGAGGCACAGATTATCCAAGAAGTTGAAGATGCCTATCGAGATTTGAATTTTAGAAGAAGTCAGATTAGCAATTTTGCCCAAACCGTTAGCCTGCATAAGCAAAAATTAAATTTAGAGATGGCAAAATTTCTGGTGGGGCGTTCTTCAACCGATTGGGTGCTGCGTTACCAAAACGAATTTATGCAACAAGAAAAATTTTTGTTGGAAGCTTGGCTGAATTATCAGCTGGGTTATTTAAAGTTAAAGTTAGCGATGGGAGACCTCATTCCCTTGGAGTTTGCTGGTGTCACTGACGAAGTTCTCCATTAATAATGGTATCTTGGTTAATCTCTTGACCCTCCTAATTTTGGGGGTTGGGATTTATTCCGTTTCAACCATGAATCGGGATGTGTTTCCCAATATTGAATTTGATCGGGTGATTATTCAAACTCGCTACCCCGGAGCCACTGCCGCTCAAATTGAAAAACTCATCACCCTACCGATCGAAAAAGAATTAAAAGAGGTTGATGACATTAAAAAGACCAGTTCGGTTTCGGCAGAAGGTATTTCAATTATCAATCTTACCCTTGAGCCCGATGCCTCGGATAAAAGCAAAATTATTAATAATATTCAGCGGGCCGTTGATCGTGTCGAAGACTTGCCAAGCGACCTAGAAGATAAACCCGTAGTTCAAGAAATTACCACCAAGGGCGACCCTTTGGCAGAAATTTCTATTGCGGGAGAAGTAGATCCAAAAATTTTACGGCAAGAAGTGAGTTTTTTAGAAACCATATTACTCGATATGAAGGGTATTTCTTCGATTCAACGTAAAGGTTACCGAGATCCTGAATTTTCTGTTTATGTCGATCCTGAAAAATTAAAGCTTTACCATGTTTCGTTGAATGAAGTGGTGCAGGTATTGAAAAAGACCAATGTCAATGTGCCAGGGGGCAGGGTGGTAGAAGGGGGTAAAGAGCATTTATTGCGTGTTTCGGGTGAATTTGAAACCCAGGTTGAAATTGAAAATATTGTGTTGCGCAGTAACGATGCGGGCTATTCCATTAAGATCAAAGATGTCGCACAAGTGAGTTTTGGGTTTGAAGAAAATAATTATCCTTTACGTACCAACGGGCGTGAGGCCACCAATCTTCTCATCATCAAACGTAGTAGTTACGATGCTATTCGTCTCATGGATGAAGTGAAGCTTAAACTTGCTGAATATTCCAAACGTAAACCAGCGGGCATTCAGGTGAGTGTACACAACGACATGACTTATTTTGTCAAACGTCGGCTCAATGTGTTGTTAAATAATGGCACCTACGGTTTGATTTTTTTATTGATCCCTTTAATTTTTTTCCTATCCAAACGTGCAGCGCTCAGTGCCTTGTTTGGAATGGCCATTGCTTTCTTGGGCACCTTAGCTCTGATGAAAATGACGGGGCTTTCCATTAATTTACTTTCTATGTTTGGGCTTATTATGGTGTCGGGTATGCTGGTAGATGAAGACCTGGTGATGGCCGAGAACATTCAGCGGCATTTAGAATCGGGTAAAAATTATCAGGATGCTGTGCTGCACGGTTCTGCAGAAGTGACTCGCCCCATCATGGCGACGGTTTTAACAACGATTACCGCTTTTGTTCCTCTTTTGATGATGTCTGATTTAACGGGTAAATTTGTGCGGCAAATTCCCCTGATTATCACCTTAGCGTTGAGTGTTTCTTTAGTAGAGGCGCTATTTATTTTGCCCAACCACATGCTTGAACTTTCTAAGTGGGCGAAGGGCAAGGTCGTTGAAGTTAAACGCTCCAGAGTGATGTCATTCCTTGATCGCAGCTATGGCAAGTATTTATCTGCCATTGCCAATTTGAAAAAAACGGCCGTTTTTTTAAGTGTAGGGGCTGTTTTGCTTACCGGTTTTCTTTTAGTGGTTGGTTCTCGAGTCATTCCTTATGTTCACTTTCCGACCGGTGGGGTCGACCGATTTTTTGTTCGCGTTGAACTTGAACAAGGTGCGCCGGTAGAAAAAACCATGGAGAAATTAAAAGAAATTGAAGCACTCCTAGCAGCCCTGCCTTCCACCGAAGTTGAAGATTTTGTCACCGAAGGGGGGATTGTGCAACTTCATCCGCGCGATGATCTCACCCAGCGCGAACCTTACCTCGGGCAAATCATGGTGCATTTAGTCCCCGAGGTCGATCGCAAGCGCAGTTCAATAGAAATTATTCAGGCCCTACGAGAACAAACCGATAAACTTACCGGATTCAAAAAGATTTCTTTTGATGAAGTGGTGCATAACCCCAGCCGCAAACGGCCGGTAGAACTTAAGTTTAAGGGCGACGATTTAAACAGGTTGATTCAGGCCAGTAGCATTGGCATCCAAGAGCTGCAAAAGCTCACCGGCGTTTTAGATGTGAAAAGAGATTTTGATATTGGCAATCAAGAACTTAAAGCTATCTTAAGCCAAGATAGTTTAAGCCAGGCAGGGCTTAGCTTTGAAGATGTGGCCATAGCGGTGCGGACCGCCATGGAAGGTAATGTGGCGACGCATATTCGAGAAGGTGATGAAGATATTGATGTTGTGGTGCGATTCCCTGAAACCGAACGTAAAAAAGCCAGCACCTTGGAGAATATTTTTGTGGCAAATGCTAAAGGGAATTTGATTCCACTTAAATCCCTAGGGGCTTTTCAAACGGGCCAAATTTTTTCAGCGATCAAACATGAAGATCGTCAACGGGTTATTACGGTATCGGCCAATGTCGATATTTCAACAACCACTCCCATTGCTGTGAATCGAAAGATGGAGGCCGAACTGCAAAAAATTCAAAGCCAATTTCCAGGGGTGCTTGTGGAATTTGGGGGTGAGCTTGAAGATATTCAAGAAAGTATGGGCCAACTAACCAAGGCCTTTCTCGTGGCTCTCTTTCTCATCTTTGTGATTATTGCTGCAACCCTACGCTCGGTGGTTCAACCTTTTATGATTATGTTTACGATTCCTTTAGGGGTGGTGGGGATTTATTTTGCGTTTTTTAGTCATGGGCTTAATCTTAATTTCTTGGCCATGTTGGGGTTGGTGGGGATGGCAGGGGTGGTGGTCGATAGCGCCATCTTAATCGTTGAGTTTTTTAATCGTCAACTGGCGAAGGGGGCTACCTTTAAAGATGCCCTGTTACAAGGCTGTCGGTTGCGTCTGCGGCCGGCCATCCTTACCACCCTTACCACCGTGTTGGGGACTATGCCCACCGCTTATGGGTTGGGGGGCTCCGATCCGTTTGTTCGGCCTATGGCATTGGCTATGAGTTGGGGCTTAACGTTGGGCACGCTTTTTTCGTTTTTGTTGATTCCACTTTTCCTGGTTGCACAGCACGCCCTGTTTCCGTTCGAAAAAAGGTTGAACTTACAAAAAAGCCCCTAAAAATCGCACTTTTTTACATTAAAACTGTCGACAACCCCATAAAACCTTGCTATTTGTAACTCCATTAACAATTCAACCTATTAACATAGAGGAGTCAAATTATGTCGAAGCCGTTGACCAAGTCACAGACTGTCGATGCCATTGCTAAGAAACTTGATAAAACTAAGAAGGAGATCGTAATATTTTTTGAAGAGCTCGTTAAGCTTGCTTATCGTGAAGCCAAAAATTCTTTTACCCTTCCTGGGTTGGGGAAACTGGTACTTGTAAACCGCAAAGCTAGAATTGGTCGCAATCCACAAACGGGTGAGCCTATTAAAATTCCAGCCAAAAAGGTTGTGAAGTTCCGTGTTGCTAAAGCTGCCAAAGATTCTATCCTTGGCAAGAAGTAGATTGATTTTTCAAATGATGATCTGTTGAAGGTTTAAAAAACCTTCAACAGGTCTATCAGTATGATGTGGAAGTGGAAAACAATTGGGTTTAGTTTGTGGTTTTTGATTGTTCCGTACGTTGTTCAAGCAGAAACCATCAAGGGCATTGTTAAGTCAGTGCATCCTAGTGGGAGAAGCTTTTCAGTAGAAGTCCCTCCCATCGTTCGGGTTTATTTAAGTGGTTCAGCTGGGGGTCAAAAAGTAAAACCTGGTGATTATGTTGAGGTAGAGGGGCAGAGTCAACCCAACGGGGTCTTTGCTGCTAAATCTTTCCAGGTGACCCAAGGCAAAATTCCTTCTCACGATTTATTAACTCATCAAATTCCCATCACCCTTGGCCAAGAATTCTTTTTAGGGGTTGCCCAAACCGCCCTATTACAAGACGGCAATAAAACTTTAAAAATTTTTGGTAAAAATTTTATTAATACCCTTTGTCAAGAAGGTTATGATTGTACTCATGAAGGGGTTGTGGGGATGTTTTTAGAAATTTCTTCAGGGGGTAAAAAGAAAGAGATTGAATTAGTATCGCAAAATACTCGCAAGCCCATTCAACCGGTTTCTGTAAAAATTTTTGGTTATACGATTTTCCTTAACGAATGCGGGGAAGACATCGTGAGCCTAACCGTGCGTTAAGAAACCCGATTGCCATCTACCCACATGGCTTGCACATTCGCTTCATCCGTATCTAAAACAAGGCGTTCCGCCAGTGCCGCTGTGTCTTTGGCTTGCGTGTTAATCACCAACAGATCAGCCCGTTTATCTTTTTTCAAACTACCAATTTGTTGTTCTATGAGTAAGCACTTGGCTGCATCAAGGGTTACTTTTTTGAGTAAATCTTCATAGCTAAAAACCACCCCATTTTTTTCTAAGTGAGTCGTAGTGGCACGTAATTCTTCCCACAACGAAATTCCCCCTCCCCAAGGAGAGCCGAGGGTGGCCAATGCTGTGGTAAGAGAAGCGGCAAAAGTTTTTTGAAAAGGGATTTCACCCAACTTAAGCCGGTAAAAGGCCTGCGGGGCGAGTAAAATTTTAGCATGGGCTTGTTCTAAAATGGCCAGGTCAGTGGCGCCCAAGTGAAGGCAGCCCATTAAAATAAGATTGGGTTTTAAAAAATCAATTTCACGTAAATATTGAATAGGAGTCATTTGATGGGGTGGGGGAATTTCTTTCCAGCCGGCTTCGGGAAACAAGTGGTCGGTAATATCTCCTTTTGAAGCATAAAAAAATTCCATCTCGCTAAACGTTTCGGCCACGTGGAGGTGAACGGGCAAATGATATTCATCGGCATGTTGGGCCAAAATTTTAAGTAAATTTTTTGATAAAGTGAAGGCGGAAAAAGGGGCTAACCCTGGGGTGATGCGTTTCAACTCATGTTCGGCTATTTTTTCAATGTTACTGATAGCACTTTCAAAATCGTGGGCGGCTTTTTGTTTGTTGAGGTTCAAAATTTCGGCAAAGGCTACGATTCTCAAGGGCGATTTTTCATAGAGTTGAATGCTATCATCCCAAGAACTTACCGCACCTAGCGTGGTAATGCCGGCGCTTTGAGTTTTAATTAAATTACTTTGGATCGAAGCCGAAAGTTCTTCAGGTGATAATTGGCTTTTTAATTCAGCGTAAGTAAGTAGCCATTCCACAAAGTTAAAATGTTCGTTGTTAGGGTCAAGCCAAGGCTTGAGTCGCCTGGCTAAGGCATTGGCGTCGACGATTAAATGGGGGTTAATAAGCCCTGGGAGTAAAGCCCCTTGGGCAAAGTGGGTTGGATTGCCGCGAGGAAATTGTTGGGAAAGTTTTTCTTTTGAACCCATCGCAAGAATGGCTCCCTCAGCAATGGCTACACCGCCTTGTTCAAAGGGTGGGTCTTCAATGGGAAGCACAAAGTCGGCCGTAATGATTTGAACATCTTTAGTCATAGGCTTGCATTATCAATCAGACGAACTCCTTGGATTTTGATGGCCAGCATCAGCCGAGCAGGTTCATTGATTTTTTCTAGAGGGGCAAGGGTATGGGCATTAACAATCTCTACATAATCAATTTCGAGGTTAGGATGAGAATTAAAAAGTCTCATTAATGCAGCCTTTATATTAGCAACGCTCAACTCGCCTTTTTTTACCAAATTTTGCGCCAATTGAATAGCTTCATATAAGGTCAAGGCCTCTTTTCTAGATTCTGGTTTTAAGTAAACATTACGACTGCTCAGTGCCAGTTCGTCACTGTCTCGTAGGGTGGGGCCACCCAAAATTTTTATTTTCAAACCCAAATCTTCAACCATGTGTCGGATGAGCGTTAATTGTTGATAATCTTTTTCTCCAAAAACTGCCACGTGAGGATCAACCACTTTGAATAAACGCAAAACGATCTCAGAGACTCCTTTAAAATGCCCAGGCCGCGATTTGCCACACAATTTAGACTCCAGGTTGTTTTGATCTTTCCACACCGGGATATTTTTTAAACCATAGATGTCGTTCGTTTCTGGCGTAAATAAAACATCAACTTTTTTTTCGATTAACTGGATGTCACGATTTAAATCGCGGGGGTATTTTTCAAAATCTTCATTAGGGCCAAATTGAGTGGGGTTAACGTAGATACTCATCACCACAATGTCGGTGTGTTGTGCGGCAATATCAACGAGTGAAAGATGCCCCGGGTGGAGGTAGCCCATGGTGGGCACAAAACCGATGGTTTTTTTTTGGTGTTTTAAATTTTGTAAATAATCAAACGTTTCGAGGCTGGAGCTAAGCATTTTCATGAGGGAAAAACTCCTGATTTAACCTCTTTTACAAATTGGCTAACCCCTGTTTTAATAGCAGGGCCTATTTTGGCAAATTGTTTAACAAAGCTAGGTGTAAAATCAGGATTCATCCCTAATAAATCGTAGCAAACCAACACTTGGCCATCACAGTGCACTCCAGAGCCAATCCCGATGGTGGGGATTTTTAGAGCCTTGGTAATTTTTTTAGCGAGTACATGTGGGATACCTTCCAACACCAAACCATAAGCCCCAGCGGCCTGCAGAGCAATGGCATCTTGCAAGATTTTTTTGGCGGCTACAGGAGTTTTGCCCTGAATTTTAAAACCACCCATGGCATGAACATGTTGGGGCTTTAAGCCCACATGTCCCATGACGGGTATGCCCAGAGCGGTGAGGGTTTTAACAATCTCAGCAATCTCCACTCCACCTTCTAATTTAATCGATTCGGCCTTTCCCTTTTTTAGAGCAAGGCCTGCATGTTTGATGGCATCTTGTTTTGAAGCTTGATAACTTAAGAAAGGCATATCTAAAACCACATGGGCATGGCGGGCGCCTTGGGCCACGCAACGGGTATGATAAATCATCTGTTCCATGGTGACGCTTAAGGTGTTCTTTTTTCCTTGAATCACCATGCCTAATGAATCACCGACTAAGATAATATCGACGCCTGCTGCATCAACGAACCTTGCCATGGTGTAATCATAAGCTGTCACCATGGCCAGTTTTTCTCGACGTTTGGCCTGTATGATTTGTGGGACGGTGATTTTATTTTTTGCTGCTGATGCTAACATAATGACGGGTTAATTTTGATTTTTCCATATTGGCGATTTCACGAATGAGACGTTTGTAATCTGCTTCTTCATTAATGATATCGATTTCACTACAATTAATAGTTAAAAGCGGTGCCTCATTGTATTGAAAGAAAAACTGATTATAAGCCTGACATAAATTTTCTAAGTATTCATCAGTGATTTGTTTTTCATAAGCAACCCCACGGTTTTTAATGCGGCCTTTTAGGGTTTCAAGGCTAGCTTGTAAAAAGATTACCAGATCAGGTTTTACCACGCGGGTATCTAAAGTTTGATAAAGTTTGTCGTAGAGGGAAATTTCTTCTTGCTCAAGATTGAGAAAAGCAAAAATTCGATCTTTGGCAAAAATGTAATCCGAAACTTGGGTGGTAGAAAAGAGATCTTGTTGAGCCAATTCTTGTTGTTGTTTGAAACGAGAGAGCAAAAAGAAAACTTGAGTTTGAAAGGCATAACCTCCTTTGTGGTCTAGGTTTTGATAAAATTGGGCCAAAAAAGGATTTTTTTCCGCTTCTTCCAAAATAAGTCGAGCAGATAAATCTTGAGCGATCTTGGTGGCAAGGGTTGTCTTGCCCGCTCCAATGGGCCCTTCCACAGCAATGTAACGGAATGAGCGCTCCATAAGCAAAAAACCTACCTACGCCCATTAGGTTTGTCTAGTCATTAATAGAAGTCATGTCATTCCGAGTCCAGCAGGGCTCATCTGTCATTGCGAGCGGTGTCATCCTCGCGAAGGCGGGGACCCATGATAACGAGCGTGGCAATCTTCCATTTAGTTCTTCAATTAGGGTCACGTCTTTTCGAGGTAGGGAGAGGCCAATGGAGAGCCCGCGCCCGGTCGGCCTATGAGGGCATCTGTCATTGCGAGGGACAGACGCCCTCCGGAGCCTGTCCTGAGGCGCATGCGTTGGATCCGACCTTCTGCGCTAAAAGGCTCTCCCTTGACCTCTCCCTACCTCGAAAAGACTTCTCTTCAAATATTTGAGAAATATGAAAAGTTTTACTGAAGTTGGCTGAGGCTGGAAGGGGTTTGTCCCTGTCGCTTCGCTCAGGGTAAACTCCAGCTTTCACCACTATGGCTATATAGCCGTGAAAGCTGAGACTTTGAGTGCGTCCGGCGGCCGTAACCGCCGGACGACACGGACCCCTGGAAGCCTCTGCCGACTTCAGTAAAACTTTTTAGGTGCGTTAATTTGACGAAGCTGTCTCAGTCGTTAAGAGGTTGCTAATTCCTGCCATTGGTTGGGGGTGAGTTCTTCGGGGCGGGCTTTGGGATTTCCGAATTTTTTTAATAAGCTATCTAATTGGTTCGGAGGGAAAAATCCCTTTAAGGTGCCTTTTAACATTTTGCGGCGTTGTTGGAAGGCTTTTTTAAGTAGATTTTCTAAGCGGGTGATTAATTTGGGAGAATGTTTCTGAGTGGGATAAGGTTCGATTTTTACGATGGTCGAACGGACATCGGGTGGGGGTAGAAATGCCCCTGGTTCTACGTCGCTTATTTTATTTACCTTAGCTAAGGTTTGCACGAAAACGGAAAGGCTTCCATAATTTTTAGTTTTGGGTTTTGCCAAGAGACGGTCAGCGACTTCTTTTTGAAACATTAAGATCATGAGATGAGCGTGGGGAAATTGTTTTAATAATTTTAAAAGTATTGCCGTGCCTACGTTGTAGGGGAGATTAGAAACAATATAGTAGGCTTGAGTTGGAAAGATCGAAAGGTCGAATTCTAAAAAATCTTCGTGAATTAATTTTACATGAGGAAAGTCTTTGAATAAATTTTTTAAAAAGTCATAAGCGATCGAATCTTTTTCGATTAAATAAAAATCTTTTGCGGTTGTAGCCAGTGGCCAGCTTAAAACCCCAGCTCCAGGCCCAATTTCAATGATTGAACTTTGAGTTGGGATTAGCTCTGTGATTTTACTAATCACCCCAGGCGCAACTAAATGGTGTTGGCCCAGTGATTTTTTGCAAGCTAACTTAGCTTGTCGGACTAATTCGATTGGATGGGAAAACCCCAAGTGGTTGGCTGTCATAGGCATCAAGATCAAGTGGCGAAACAATTCCTTTATGCAGGTAAAAATCCGCCACCAGAGCTACCATGGCGGCGTTGTCGGTGCAATAGCGAGGGGAGGGGAGCAAGATCTGAAAACCTTGCGAATCGGCGAGTCCTTTTAAGCCTTGTCTTAGACGACGATTGCAGGCCACTCCGCCCGATACTAACAGGCGCAATAGTCCGATTTTATGTCGGGTTCGTTCAATCATTCTTTCAATGATACGAATGGCCATTTCTTGAAAACTAGCGGCTAAATCGGCCCGTTCGGTATCGGTCTTTTGCAAACTTTCCCAAAGGCTCGCTGCTGCGGTTTTGAGCCCACTGTAGCTGACATAAAGTGGGTTGGACTTTACCATGGGAAAAGTAAATTGAAAACGTTTGGGATTGCCTTGAGAACTTAATCGATCGATCTCGGGGCCACCAGGGTAAGGCAGAGCTAAAATTTTTCCCACTTTGTCAAACGCCTCTCCAATGGCGTCGTCGACGGTTTTTCCCAACAATTCGTAATTTCCAATCGAAGCAATTTTATAAAGATGGGTGTGACCCCCGGAGAGCACCAGCCCCAGACAGGGGAAATCAATTTCACCCTCGAGCAGCGGGCTTAACAAATGGGCCTCGATATGATGAATGCCGATGAAGGGTTTTTTTAGTGCATAACTTAAGGCCTTGGCAAAACTCAAACCCACTAGAATAGAACCAATCAGGCCAGGGGCATAGGTGGCTGCGATGGCATCAATCTCAGCCAATGTTAGATTAGCTTTTTCTAAGGCAAGGGTGAGCGTTGGCACAATGCCGTTTAAGTGTTCGCGGGAGGCGAGCTCTGGGACTACGCCGCCAAAGGGGCTATGAACTTCGGTTTGAGAAGCTGACACTAGCGATAAAACTTTTTTATCTTCGTAGATGCAAAGTGATAAATCGTCGCAGGAGGATTCAATAGCTAGAATCTTCATATTTGCATTGGATACTTTACATGCTAGAAGAACTCAATATGAAACAAGTTGTGTTTATTGATCGGGATGGGACAATCAACCATGATCGGGGCTATATTTATCGGGTCGATGATTTTGAGTTTTTACCTGGAGTTCTGGCCGCACTACAGGCTTTAACCCGTGCGCAAAAACAAATTATTATTGTTACCAACCAAGCGGGCATTGCTCGGGGTCTTTATACGGAAGAAGATTACCATCATCTAACCCAGTACATGTTACAAGAGCTTGCAGAAGCGCATGTGAAAATTGAGGGGGTCTTTCACTGCCCGCATCATCCCGATGGATCCGTTCAGGCCTATACCATGGCATGCCTTTGCCGAAAACCGAATCCAGGGATGTTAGAGCAGGGGTTAAAGCTTGTGAAAAATTCTGCTGCTCAAGCGGTGATGATTGGTGATAAAAATTCTGATATTGAAGCTGGGCTTCGATTAAACATGACGACCTACCTGGTAGAAACAGGTTATGGTAAAGAAGAGAAATCTACCACCCAAGCCCATTATGTTGTTGCTGATCTTAGGGCAGCCGTTCAACATTTATTAGGGGAGTGATGTTTTAACATTAATTATTCTGTCTAACCTCTAGGATCCCTATTTGACTAAGGCCTATCTTTTGGTCTAACCACCTTAAGGTATGAATCTTCCCCTGAGTATTGAAGCCATTGAGGCTCTTTTTAATCTCCCCTTCAACGATTTGTTGTTTAAAGCTCACTCCATTCATCGGCAAAATTTTGACCCTAACGAAGTGCAAATGAGCACCCTTTTATCGATTAAAACAGGGGGTTGCCCCGAGGACTGTGCTTATTGCCCGCAATCGGCTCACTATGAAACTAAGATCACTCAAGAAGATTTGCTCGATTTAGAAACAGTATTGGCAAGGGCGAGGCAGGCAAAAAAAATGGGGGCCAGCCGATTTTGTATGGGCGCGGCTTGGCGCAGCCCTAATGATGAAAATTTAGAAAAAGTGGCAAACATGGTGCAAGCCGTTAAAGATTTAGGGCTCGAGACCTGTGTAACCTTAGGGATGCTAAAACCGGGCCAAGCCGAAAAGTTAGCGGCCGCCGGCCTTGATTATTATAATCACAATCTCGATGCCGACCCTGAATTTTATGGCAAGATTATTTCTACTCGAGTTTATCAAGATCGTTTAGACACCCTTGCCCAGGTGCGCCAGGCCAACTTGAAAGTTTGTTGTGGTGGCATTGTGGGGATGGGTGAATCGGTGCAGCATCGTGTCGGCTTGATCGCTCAATTGGCCAACTTAGATCCACCCCCGGAGAGCGTTCCCATCAATCTTTTGGTCAAGGTTGAAGGGACTCCCTTATCGAGCGTAGAAAGTTTAGATCCTTTGGATTTTGTTCGCACCATTGCGGTGGCTCGTATTACCATGCCAAAAAGTAGAGTGCGCCTTTCTGCCGGTCGTGAAAACATGCCTGAGGCAACTCAAGCCCTGTGCTTCTTTGCAGGGGCCAATTCTATTTTTTACGGGGACAAACTTTTAACAACTCCCAATCCTGCGGCTACCGAAGATGAATTTCTCTTTAAAAAATTGGGGTTACGCCCCACCCTGGCATGAAAGAAATAGGCAACCATTTTCAATTGGAATTAGAAGAGATCAAAGCCCAAGGCCTTTATCGCTCGCTTTATTCTTTTCAGGTCAATAACGGCAAACATCTAACCTTCAATGGCAAAGCCTATCTTAATTTTTCTTCTAACAATTATTTAGATTTAGCTGATGATGAACGGTTAAAACAGGGCGCGATTCAGGCCATTCAAGAATGGGGGGCTGGGGGCAAGGCTAGCCGGCTGATCCATGGTAGTACGAGCCTTCATGAATTATTAGAATCAACGATCGCGAAGTTTAAGCAAACCGAAGCAGCTCTACTTTTTAACTCGGGTTATCATGCCAATGTGGGGGTGCTTAGCCAGCTTGCAGCAGAGGGCGACGTTTATTTTACCGATGAACTCAACCATGCTTCTATTATTGATGGTCTGCGTTTATCAAAGGCGAAAAAAGTCATCTATCCTCATTTAGATTTAAATTCTCTCGAGGCACAATTAAAGAAAGAACGTGCTGAGAACGCCAAGGGCAAATTGATAATCGTGACAGAATCCGTTTTTTCGATGGATGGAGACGTGGCACCTTTACTTGATTTGCTGAGCCTGGCTGAAAAGTATGATACTTGGATTTATTTAGATGAAGCCCATGCCGTGGGCGTATTTGGGAAAACCGGGCAGGGTTTAGTAGAGGCCTGCGGTATTTCTACGGAGCGTTTGCAGCGGGTCATTCAAATGGGGACCTTTGGCAAGGCCTTTGGTTCATTTGGTGCTTTTATCGCTGGTTCAAAAAATTTAATCGAATGGTTGGTCAATCGAGTACGCACTTTTATTTATACCACCTCGCTACCCCCTGCTGTGTTAGGGGCGAGCCTTGTGGCATTGAGAATGATGCCAGCAGAGCATGTTAGGCGAGATAGGCTTTGGCACAATCTGCGCACGTTAGAGAAATTGCTGCAAACTCAGTGGAATAACACTTTTAAAATTGTTTCGCCCATTGTGCCCATTCGTCTTAATCACTTAGAAAAAACCTTGCGAGCGAGTGAGTTCTTAAAATCGGCAGGCTTCTGGTTGACGGCCATTCGTTATCCAACGGTTGCGTCAGGTACCGAGCGCTTACGCCTTACCGTGATGTCAAGTCATACCGATGAAGAATTGGCTCGATTGGTGAGTACGTTAGGGGAATGTTGAAAAGTGCACTTTCTGTCATCCCTGCGAAAGCAGGGATTCAGTGATTTCAAATAGTTCTGGATTCCCGCCTCCGCGGGAATGACATTTTTCAACATGCCCGTTAGAGCAAGTTTTATGAAATATCGCCCTGAAGAAATTGAACGTTTAGACAAACAAATGGTTTGGCACCCGTTTACCCAGATGCAAGATTATTTGCGTGAGCAAAATCTTATCATTGAACGCGGCGAAGGTTGCTATTTAATCGATATCTACGGTAAAAAATATATCGATGGGGTCAGTTCGCTCTGGGTCAATATCCACGGCCATGGGCACCCCAAGCTTAAAGCTAGCTTGAAAGATCAAGTTGATCGTTTATGCCATGCCACCCTGCTGGGCCAGTCTACATTACCTTCAACACTTTTTGCCAAAAAACTTTTAGAGTTTGTGCCAGAGAATTTAACCAAGGTATTTTTCTCGGATAATGGTGCCACGTCTGTCGAAATAGCTTTGAAAATGGCCTACCAATATTTTCGTAACCTCGAAGACAAAAATCTCAAGTTTAAAAAAAGGCGGCGTTTTGTAAATTTGGCCAATGCCTACCATGGAGATACTCTAGGGAGTGTGTCGATAGGTGGCATTGAATTATTTCACGCTGTATTTAAAGATTTGGTTTTTGAACCCCTTACGATTCAAAATTTTAGTGTTGAACAAGCCGAACAAATTTTTAAGCAACAGGGAGAAGAAATTGTCGCTTGCGTGGTAGAGCCCATGATCCAAGGGGCAGCGGGCATGCGTTTAATGCCCAATAATTTTTTAAGTTTTTTGCGAAAATTGTGTGATCGCTATGGGGTATTTTTAATTTGCGATGAAGTGGCGACAGGCTTTGGTAGAACTGGCAAGATGTTTGCCATTGAACATGAAGGGGTGAAACCTGATTTCTTGTGTTTAGCCAAAGGGATCACGGGTGGCTACTTGCCTTTAGCTGCTACTCTTACAACGGAATCGGTTTTTCAGGCCTTTTGTGGGGATTATCGTGATTTCAAAACTTTTTTTCATGGTCACAGTTATACGGGTAACCCCTTGGCCTGTGCCGCAGCCCTGGCGAATTTGCAAATTTTTGAAGAAGAACAGGTGCTCACTCATTTGCAGCCTAAAATTAAATTTTTGACCGAGGCCTTGATTAAATTTCAAAAACATCCTCACGTGAAAGAGGTTCGTCAGTTAGGGTTTATGGTGGGGATCGAGTTAGATTCTTATCCCATCGAGCAAAAAATGGGCCATCAAGTGGTGTTGGCGGCTCGAAAGCGAGGGATTATTATCCGCCCCTTAGGAAATACCTTAGTGCTGATGCCGCCACTGGCCATTGATTTGCCAACCCTACAAATGTTGGTGCAAGGGGTTTATGACGCCATGGATGAGGTGACTTAAGAAATGACGCAAGGGTATTTTGTAACCGGCACTGACACGGGTGTTGGCAAAACGATGGTAACGGCAAGTTTAGCCTTGGCCCTTCAAAAAAAAGGCAAGCGAGTGGGGATCTTTAAACCGGTAGAGAGCGGCGTGACGGGCGCTGATGGGGACGTTCGGTTTTATAAGAAATTATTTTCTAACCCCGCGTCATCCCCCGCTAACCCCATGTCATCCCCCGGCGTAGACCGGGGGATCCATATTATTAACAGTTATTCTTTCCACGCCCCCTTGGCGCCATTAGTTGCGGCGCGCCTTGAAAAAATCGAAATTTCTTTTAAAAAAATTCAACAAGATTTTGAGCAATTAAAAACCAAGGTTGATTTTATTTTAGTAGAAGGTGCCGGTGGGCTGCTGGTGCCGCTAACTCCACAAAAAACAGTTTTGGATCTAATTGCCTTATTTAAACTTCCTGCCGTGGTGGTGGCAAAACAAGGCTTAGGCACGCTCAATCATACATTGATGACGCTAAAAATTTTACAGCAACATCGTTTACCCATTGCCGGGGTTATTTTTAAGGCCTTGAGTTCATCGTTGGATGAATCGGCCTCTTCGAATGAATCTATTTTAAAAGAGTTTACAAAAGTGCCGGTGCTGGGAACGTTCCCCTATCTTGAAAAAATTGAGCCCCTTGACTGCCTCACCTCTGGGGGGAGTGAAATGAGACATTTGATCAAGGGGCCCTAAACAAACTTTCAAAATTTATTTGCGGCGAATCCAGCTAGCGACGACTAAAATTAAACTTGAGAACATCCACAAGAAGGTGCTGGGTGAGCCCACAACATTGGAGTTTAAGGAACAGCCACCGGTGCCTTCAATGGCTAGTTCAACCGTATTAGGTGTTAAACCTGCTTCCAGAGAAGTAGGGGCAGTCGAGCCAGTCGTATAAGCTGGGGCTGTTGAATTATCCGTTGCTTCGGTAGTCCCAGTGATTGTGGTATCTTCAGCAATAACTTCAACCTCAGGGCTAGCAGTAGGGCTGGCTATGGGCTGTTCGGTTGGTTCAGGAGAAGGTTCTTCAGTTGGAGCGGGTTCTTGTTGTTGTGCACGAAGACAATCAGCATAGCCACCATAAATGGCTTTAAGTTTTTTGTTGCCTGCTTTGGCGGGTGGCGCTTCCCCAGGAGCTACAAAAGCTATAAGTGTGAGTTCAAAAAACTGGTCAATGGTGCTAATCGTTCTGTAAGAGCAGGGATAATCATTGGCGTAATCTTGAACGAGTGCGTTTCTTATGTTCTTTGCTTGTTCTAAGTTGACAGCCTTGAATACTTCACTCCGAGCTGTGGTTCCTAAACCTATCATTAAGATCAAACCGATTGTGGTTGATAAAATTTTAAGTGATTTCATTTCACACCCCAAAAGTTTAAATGTGCCTAATTAGTTTATCGGCTATAGTATGTACTAAAGTTCACTATTATGACAAAAAAAGTGTATAAAAATGTAAATATTAATGATTTTAAATAGTTATCTGCGGAGGAAGCGCAAGAAAATCAGGGTAAGGGGGGTCAACATCCAGAAAGATGAAAAACTCGTGGAAAGTAGGGCAGGGCCAAAAGCGCAACCGCCGCCTTGGCTAATAATGCTATCCGGCTCGGCAGCATCAAATTCATCGGTTATTTCTTCTGTAGCTTCATCGGATGGGTCTGATGGATTGGTCACGTCAGAACCAACGGTATTAGTAGCGGTTCCCTCGACAGGGGTTGAAGTTGCTTGGACTTGGTTGTCAGGTTCATCCGCAGCCGCAGGGTCTTTTTCTGCAGGGGGGCAGTTTTTGGCTTGGTACTCTTTCAGAGCTTCACTCGGGTTGGGGAATTCTTGGCAACCATCAACTTTCTCAATTTTACCATTGGGTTTGTATTGGTTCAAAACATCTTTTGGATGCTCAACCTTGACTACATAACCTGCCACATGACCAACATTTAAATCCGCTTGCATTCCATCCATATCCATGACGACACCATCAGCTTGGTAAGGTTCTTGATGAACTTCGCTTTCAAGGCCATTGTCACTGGGAAAACGAATGAACTTTATATTGCTGTATTTCTTTAAAATATCAGGTTGACTCGATTCGATCAGCGCTGCTTCAGCATCGGATATGCCTTCCGATTCTTGGGGATAAACAAAAATACCAGGGTAGGGTAGTTGAGCTATTGCCTGGGTGGAAAATCCCAACAGCACGAGACTCATGCCCAGAAAAGAGAACCATTTAAATGAGAAATTTGATTTTTGCATAATTTAATTATTTCCGTCCTAATATAGAATATCGCTTTATTTGTGTATAAAAGTTTCTTTCTTATTCAATTTTTTTGTAACTATATGTATTAACTAAATAATAAGATTAGGAATTGGAAATGCGGGCATAATGGGGGGTTTGGCAGGCCGTGCAAAGCCAGGTTTTATAGCGATAAGTTCCAAAACTTACTTCTTGATAAGTATGGGTAGTGGGGGGTGGGGCCGTCTTAAGTGCCCAATGTTTAGTAACCGGGTCTTGGTTGAGAAATTGCTCGAGGGTTTTGTTAAGTTGTTTGGCAAAAAAACTAACTTTACTTTCAGAGGCAGACAGGCGCTCTAGAATTTTTTTAAGATCTAAGCCTTCTTCCAAAATAAGATTGATAAGTTGAGTGAAGGCATTCAGTTGGTTGGGGCCAAAGTGATCTTCGACTTCGCTGGTATGGGCAAGGATTTCTTTGAGCTCTTTGTCTAATAAATTAAGGGTCACATAAAATTCTTGCTCGGTTGAAGGTAAATGAAGGGTGTAACCTTCTAACAATGTTGGTCTTACATAAGACAAAAAGGTTGGTAAGCTTTGAGGGGTTTTGATGGGAGCAGTAACTTCTGCCACGGTAGCGATTTCGGTTTCTTCCAATTCGAAGTCTTCTGGTATAGCAATTTTAAATTCTAAACGATCTAGCTTTCCTAAATAGGCACGGGCTAGTATCTGGCGTAGGGCTTGGGTTTGACAGGTTGAAGGGAATGAAACCGATAAGCCCCAAGAATAATCACAATACTTAGCAATCACTTCAAAACTCTTAAGCAAGGCATCAACCCCAATATCTTGACGGGTTACAAAAATTTCTTTGATATCAGAAGTAATGCCTACAATGCCTTGAATCGAATTTTCTCTTTGTAATTGAGAAACCAATTCGGGTGTAAAAACATTTTGTTCGTAACAGGCCTTAGCCAAAGGGGGATAGATTGAAAAAAGTTTTTCTTCTTGATGCGAACCTTCTTGCAAAGTCAAGGTTTGCAAGGGTTGCATGCCCCCTTCGATCCCTAAAATCTTGCTCCATTCAGGTGATTCAACCATGGCCAAAATATTTTGATTACGCAAAGGTTTTCCTTTGTTGTCAGGGTTCCAACCTAAATAAGGGCCTTTTTTCTCGGCTAGGGCTCGGCTGGCTTCAAGTGCCTCTAATCGAATAAAATCCATGAGCTGATCGGTCAGTTCTAAAGCGCGCTCCGAGCCATAAGGGATTTCAAGTTCAATTAAAAGATCAGCGAGCCCAACGGGCGCTAAAGCAATACTTCGATTTTGTTGTAAGTTGGCCTCTAGGCTTGCAAAATTGGCAAGGCCTACCATCGCAACATCAACCAGATTATCTAAAAATTGCACACTAGCATGAATCATCCTGCGTAATTTTTGCCAGTTAATCTCTTGACCTTCAATCGCCTTAAAAAGATTGAGGGCACCCATGCTAAGCCCTGAATAAAGGGTGAAGCCGGGCGATACCATATAGGCGGGTATGGCATGAAATTCAGGGGGTAGGTTGTCGAGAAAAAGCACGCCTATACTGGTGACTTGCGATTTGGCTAAATTGACAAGTTCATCATAAATTTTGCGTGCCGGGATTAATTTAACTGTTTTTCCGCTACTGGGTCGTTTAAGCGCAAAAAAGGTATCTGCGGCTACTGCCTGTAAAAATTCGCTGGATAAGGCAAATTGAGGTTTTACTTTTTCAAATGGAGTTGTGGAAATTAATCGGATGAAATCTTCAATTTCAGGATGATCAATAGGAAACACTACTTGGTGTGGGCCTGAAGGGAATGGGCTTGCTGTGCTATCAAAAATTTTTAACCAATGAAAATTAGCAGAGCGATCTGGAGGCGAAGCTTCGTCTTCTAGGTTTAAAAAAATAGAAAATTCTACTTTGTTTTGTAAAAGTTCAATGGCATTTTGAATATGATGAAGACTTTCTACTAATTCTCCTGTGACCTGACCCCAAAGGGGGTTGAGCATCGGTTTGTGATCTTTGGATTTAAAAACCGAAAGGTGAGGGAAAAATTCTCCCGTGGCCATGAGGTTATAAAAGGTTAAGGCGGTTAGTTCATCGCCACCACTTATTTTTTCCGCAAGTTTGTAGAAGGTAGTTTCTAAGCTACTTGCGTGGGTTTCATCTAAAATCTGCTTTTCTAAATAATGACGGCTGCGTTCAGGTAAACTTAAAGAAACTTTAGGTGGTAAAATAATAGGTTCATTAACTTCGGGGGTTTCTTTTTTATCAGGCAATTCGACTAACTTTTCTAGCGCAGCATCTTCATTCCACACCGCTGCAACGACGGTGGGTTCTTCGGGTTCAGGGATTTGGCGAGGGGCTTCTTTTTTAAGGGGAGGAATTCGCGTAACTTTTGTTTTTTGTGGACGATAGGGGATAATTCCCATTTCTTCTAATTTGAAACGTACCACATTGCTGATCAACTCGGAGGTGATCGAAGTGGCTTGGTAAGATTGGAGATGTAATTCAACTTCTTGGCAGATCTTTTTTGCTACCTTGGGCGTAATGGCTTTGAGCCCCAACGATAATAATTCTTGGACGAACTTCGTGCGATCAAAATTAAAAACAACGTGTTTGGTTTCGACTCGTTTAGCGGTGGTTTGCCCTGGCATAAGTCGAAGTTCCAGCATAGGGGTGCAGGACTGTCAATTTTTTTAGTAACAAAATAGGGGCTTCTGAAAAGTTTGTACAAAGTGGGGCAGAATGAGCAATTTGTTTGACAGGCTTTTACTGAATTTCGTATAATGCGAAGCGAATCCTGGGACTGATCGATTTTCTTAAAAGAGTGGACCTGTTAAATAGGGATTAATTTTAAACTTTAGAGAAAGTTATTAAACTATGGCAAGCCTAAGGCGGATCCCTCTTTTTTTTCTATTAATTCCTATAGTTGGGTTGTTTGCGGCTTGCGCATCGGCACCTAAACACACTAAAAATACCCATCGCAAACCCGTTCATCATTATAAAAATATTGATGACCTTATTTATAGTGTCAATGAAACCAATCATGCCAAGGTGAAGGGCAAAGTTCGTTATGGCACGAATCGTTCTTTTGATATCCCGGTTGTTTTAAATGACCGAGTCCACAAATGGGTCGATTATTTTACAGGGTCGGGGCGTGGTTTCTTTAATCGTTCACTGGCTCGTTCGGGGCGGTTTTTTCCCTATTATTTTCAAGTGGCCTCTCAATATGGTTTGCCCAAAGATATTGCTTTTTTGAGTTTGATCGAAAGTGGGCTTAATACCCGAGCCACCAGTTGGGCCAGTGCGGTGGGGCCGTGGCAATTCATCCGTTCTACCGGGGCCAACTATGGGTTGCAGGTCGACTACTATATTGATGAGCGGCGAGACATTGAAAAATCTACCCATGCGGCTTTTCGGCATTTGGCCGATTTGCATAAAGAATTTGGGGATTGGTACCTAGCTTTTGCAGCCTATAATGCCGGTGCGGGCAAGGTAAAACGAGCCATTGAAAAATATGGGACCACCAATTTTTGGGAACTCTGTGAAGGTTCTTATTTTCGGCCAGAAACCAAAGATTATGTGCCTAAAATTCTTGCCGCGGCCATTGTTGGTAAAAATCCTCATAAATATGGCTTCACCAACATTGAATCTCAAGTCCCTTTAGCAACTGAAAAAATGCGTACGAGCGAATCAATAGGCTTAGATAACATTGCCCAAGCTGCTGGGGTAGAGGAAGATTTAGTTTATCTATTAAACCCCGAGCTTTATCGGGGCGTCACACCGCCTTATAGTTATCAGGTTAAAGTTCCCAGAGGGACGGCAGTCAAAGTGGCTCATAATCTCGATCGAGTGCGTGACCGCAACCGTCCAAGTCGTCGTATGGTCCGTTATGAAGTTGCCAAAGGGGACACGCTTAAATCAGTCGCTAAACGCTATGGGGTTTCTACCCGAGATATTGTTGCCAATAATTCTAAAAAAACCATCAAGCACCTTAAACGAGGGACTGATTTGTTAATTCCTCAAGCGGGCGAAGGTTCGGGTTGGAGTTTAAGTGGGGCTTCTACTCGGGATGATCTTGCGGCATTGCGGGCCAGACGCCTTTATGGATTGGCTTCGGGTTATGACCCCAGTGGTATTAATGCTACGGGTGGTGGTAAGAAAAAAGTAGAATCGGTGTTGTTGGCCTCTAAAAAAGACAAACTTAAGCAAGAGGTCAATCCAGAAAATGTGCAGAAATTTGCTTCGCTCAATTTAAACGACAATAATCCCATTGCAACCGAAGAAAAAACTTCTGAGGTTGCCAGTAATCCTGCTCCTCTCTCTGTTGTCTCAACAGAAGCCTCGGGCAATTTAGCTTTGGCTGATTTTGATGCAGAACAGGTACAGGTCAGCCCGGCCGTTTTAGATAACGAGCTTAAAAATGCGGTAGCTCAGTTAGAATCAACCCATCCGATTGTATTGAGCGAGGCCAATACGGGCTCGCTTACAACCAAGCCAACGGTTAATACTTCCAAGCCAGCACGTAAAATTTATCATAAAGTGAAAAAGGGCGAGACGTTAACCCTTATTGCCAAACGTTATGATACCAACTTAAACGCATTGATGCAGGCCAATGGCAAATCCGCTAAAAATTTAAAATATGGGACGGTTCTGACCATTCCTTCTGATGCCAAAACTGGCCCTGTTGTCCAATTACCGAAAATAGTGGCCAAAGCAAAAACCAAAAATGTAAAAGCTCATTATCGGGTTAAACACGGGGATACTCTTATTGAGATTGCTCGAACCAATGGCACCACTGTTCAAAAAATTATGAAGACCAATGGAATGAAAAGTTCTACAGTTAAGATTGGTTCTTTGTTAAAAATATAAGAGAGATTGCTTCGGCTTTGCCTCGCAATGACAAGGTTATTCCCTTAAACCTTTAAGTACTTTATAATAATGCCCCTGAGAAATTTTTAGCCATTTGATGGCGGTGTAAGGGCGTTCTCCTGAAGCTAGATGGGCTGCTTTGACGATGCACTCTAGATAGTCTTTAAGATTTTTCTGAGTGTCGTAATGAAATTTTTCTTGGAAGACTGCGGCGTGAGGGTTCGACAATCCAAATTCTTTAATTTTTTTATAGATGGTTGCAATAGACACATCCAGGCTTTTAGCTGTTGCTTGGGGGTTAAAATTGCACTGGGCATAGGCCTTGGCAAAGACAAGCCGTTCATAATCTTGCCAAGCTAAGTTAGGGTCGTAAGGGTTATGGGTATCAATGGGGGTTTCGACCACGGGTTTAATTTTTTGAGATTCAACGTAGCGGGTTGGGTCGATGGTTTGATCGGTTTGGTTACGAATTTGAAAATGACTGGGTAGACACTCGGGCGTTAAGACTTTGCCATCAGAAAGTGCACAAGAGACATGAACAATATTCTCTAATTCGCGAATGTTGCCTGGCCAAGCGTGTTCCATCAAGATTTTCATGAAAGCGCTACTAATTTTAGGGGATTGTTTAAGCTTGTGTTGTTCAGCATAATCCCCCACAAATTTTTCTACCAATAGTGGGATATCTTCTTTTCGCTCTCTTAGGGGTGGCAGGGTTAATTTGATTTGGCAAAGCCGGTAATAAAGATCTTCTCTAAATTTCCCAAGACTTGTAAGTTGGTTTAAATCTTTATGCGAGGCACATAGCACCCTGGCATCAACCTTAACTGGTTGGGAGCCACCTAGCGGGGTGATTTCATTTTCTTGTAAAACCCGAAGCAATTTAACCTGCAAGTTCAAAGGAAGATCGGCGATTTCATCTAAAAAGATAGTGCCGCCGTGGGCCTCTAAAAATAATCCTTTTTTATCTTTGATTGCCCCCGTAAACGCCCCTGCCTTATGACCAAACAATTCACTTTCAATTAAATTTTCAGGAATGGCCCCACAGTTAATGGCCACAAACCGTTTGTCAGCACGAGATTTATGGTTGTAGTGGAGGGCCTTGGCGATGAGTTCTTTTCCGGTTCCGGTTTCTCCTTGGATAAAAACATTGAGATTCGTGTTGGTCACCTTATCCATGACTTGAAAAATTTCATGCATGGCTTTGGTAGAAGACACAATATTTTTGTAACTATAGCGAGTAGGCCCCGCCCCACCTTCTTGAATTAAATTTTGATAATGCTCCACTTCGTCTTGAGTTTTTTTCAGCTTGTCTTCTAACTGGAGAGTCGCGGCTTGTAGTTTTTTAAAGAGGTGAGCATTTTCAATAGCAATACCGGTTTGATCGCAAAAAGCTTCCAGCAGTATTTGATTAACCTTGCCAAACACATTGGCTCGAAATTTGTTGTCGAGATACAACACCCCAATCGTGCGGTTACGAGAGTAAATGGGCAAGCAAAGAATCGACCGTAGTTTTAAAACTAAAACCGACTGGTATTGATTAAAGCGTTCGTCATCGTAGGCGTTGTCGGTTTTAATTGTTTGCCCATTATCGATGGCTTTTTGAGCAATGGTGGTTGAAATTTGTTCTAAAGAAGGGTCGACCTCCATATTGACCCAACATTTTATTTCTAATTGATCAGATTCATTGAGTAATAAAATTAAGCCTCTTTCAGCGCCAGACAATTCCAAGGCATGGTGAAGAATTGATTTTAAGACAAAATCAAGATCGTGTTCAGAATTAATCAATTTAATCAGGCTTAATAATTTTTGATATTCTAGTTCGGTTAGAGTTTCCATGCGGGTATCCCTTTTTTTGTGACCCATGGGTGCAGGTATCGATTTTTTTTCAGGTGGTTTAGAAAAGTTTTCTAGCAGAGTTTTAATTTCTTTATGTTGAGATTCTTCGGTAGCGCTTTGAGTTAACTCATGTTGCAATTCTTTGACTCGATCGGTCTCTTGGCGGAGCAATGAATATTTCAATTGCCCGAGTTTGATCCAAAAAATTTGATTGCGGTTGGCTTCAGAATTTTCAGCTAAGTGCAAGGCATCGCGCAAACAATCGCGGCTTTCTTCCCATCGTTCTAGCTTTAAGTACACATCGGCTAATTCAACCAGGGCACGAATTTCAAAATATTGTTCATGGGCGGTTCGTCCGCCTAAACTTTTTATAATGTTAATGGCGCCCTTCAATAGCACCAAGGCTTCTTCGAGTTGGTTCAATTGGTTTTGAATATTCCCCATGTTGGTCGAAATGGCAGCTTGGCTTTGGAACTCATGGGTTTTTTCAGCGATTCTTAATGCTCTGGAGTAATAATGCAGACTCTCCTGTAGGTCGTTTTTTACATTATAAACATTACCTAGGCCATTGTAGGCCCTGAGTAACAATTCATAATTTTTTATTTCATGGGAGCGTTCCACGCATTCTTTCAAACAATGAATGGTGTTTTCATAATCTTTTAAGTGAAAATAAGTTTCTCCCAAATTATAGAGGGTGCGAGCAATCAGTTGGGCATGGGCAATTTTTTTAAAGAAGATTAAATCTGATTGAAATTGTTGTAGGCCAGCTGAAAAGTTTTGCTGCATGAGCAGCACATTGCCTAAATCATTGTTAACCACTTGGGCTTGGCGGTCTTGTGGCAGTTTTGCCCAAATATCTTGGGTGGTTTGAAAAATGTTTTGCGCCTCTTGGAGGTTACCCTCTTTAATTCGCACTCGACCCAAATAATTTTTAAAGAGCAATTGCCTGGTTAAAAAATCATCTTTATCTTCGAGTAAGGCAAGCCCTGCCACAAAACATTCTTTGGCTTTTTCGAGTTGCTCACCCCGCAAGTAAGTTACGCCGATTTTTTCTAGTAATTCGATTCTCCAAGGTAGGTTAGAGGCCAGATTTTTAAGTTTGGGTAAGAGCGAACGAATTTGGTCAAAGGTTTGGAGGGCTTGAGTAAAAAGATTAAGTTTTTCGTAAATAATTCCCTGTAAGTTAAGTAATTTAGCTTGCAGTTCAACCTCTTGGAGCTTGTAAGATAAAGCGAGTTGAATATTTTGTAAGGCGTTATCGAGCTGGCTCTCTTTTAATTGATGTTCTGCCAATGAGAGAAGCTCTTTGGCTGCGGCTTCGTTGTTTTCAATTCTACCTGCATGATGGAGATAAGTAGTAGGATCGGTTGGTTTAATTATTTTTAACCAACGTTGATGTAGCGAAGGGGCTTCATCTTTTAGTTTGCTTTGTAAGTGGGTTTTTAAAAGTGGATTAGTAAAGTGGTAGGTGAAATCAAGTCTTGCTAAGAGGTCTTTTCCCAATAGATTAAGTAATAGAGGCTCTGAGTTGGGAAGAAGTGCTCGTAGGTCTTTTTGATTAACCGAGCTAGGATGAATAGCCATGAGCTTTAAGATGAGAAGCTCATCCGGTTTAAGATGAGTTAAAAGTTTGTCAAAGTAGTGTTTCATTTGTTCAGGGGGGGGAAGGTTTTCAAATTCCACTCCCAAATCTTCAAAGGTATCTTTAGACCATCGCCCCATGTCATCAAAAAGGCGCTTTTGAGTGATGAGTTCTTGTAAAAGATGCGTGATGAATAAAGGATTGCCATGGGTTCGCTTTTGTAATTCCTGACATAATTGAAGCGGAGGATCGCTTAAGCCCGTGAGTGAGGTGAGGTATTGTTTGATTTCATCAGGTGTAAAGGGAGGCAGTTCAAATTTGTAGCCTTCGATTTCTTCGGGGGCCAGGTGACAGGTGGCCACGATCAAAAGAGGAAAGCGAAAACTTAAAACTAGTAAGTGGAGGTTTTTTAAAGCATCAGGAGTTGCATTGTCGAAAAATAAGACACAAGCTTCTTCTTTTAAAGGCAAGGCAGGTTTACTCAAACTTTGGGTAAAAATCCCTTTGAGTTGGGCTAAAAATTTTAATTCTTTTAAGAGGCGCGTTTTCCCGCTGCCCCTTTCACCCCATAAAATTAGGGTAGAGTTCTGGGGCGTTGCTAAAATATTTTCAAAAGAACGTAAGATTTCTTTGCGCCCGATGAGTTCGGTGTCGGTCGGGAGATAGCTTTGCAGAGTGGCTTCGGTTTCTAAAGGGATTTGTTTGCCAGAGAGTTGATTGAGCGCCTTAAGAGTTAAAGCCGCACTACCTGGGCGGCGGCTGGGATTTTTTGCCATGAGCCTGGCAATCAAAGTAGAAAAATATTCCGGAATGTGAACATTGATTTTTCTTAATTCAGTGGGATGTAGCGATTGTTGCAGCCCTAAAGTTTCGGTTAAAGTAGGGCTGCGAAACGGATTGATGCGTAAGATACATTCATAAAAAGTAACTGCTAAACTATAAAGATCAGAGCGACTGTTGGGTGCAAAGCCAAAGGCTAATTCGGGTGCTACATAAGCCGGGGTACCAAAAAAAGTGTTGTTGGTTTTTAAACCACTCAATCCGAAGTCGATCATTTTCAAAACCCCGGAAGGCTGAACCCGAATATTTTCAGGTTTTAAATCGCAGTGAAAAATTTTTCGACTGTGGATATAAGCTAGGGCACGTAAGGCCTGAATGAAAAGATTTTCAACGGTTTCAAAATGGGCTTCGTGGGTGGCCTCGTAGAGATTATTGCCTTCAATATATTCTGAAACTAAATAATATTGTTGCCGGTTGGGGTCATAGCCAAATTCTTCTAAATTTCCGATGCCAGGGTGATGGAGCTGTTTTAAAACTTGGCACTCCGCCTTAATCGCTTCGAGGGTCGCATTAACATCGTAACCAGGCAGGGCCTCTTTAAAAAGCTTTAAGGCAAGGCATTGGTTTGTTTTTTTGACCAAGAAAACCGTAGATTGTAGGCCTGAGCCCAATTCTTTAATGATTTCATATTGTTGATCAATGGTAGGCAACTTCGGCCCCACTTTCATTCGATAATTTCTATTAAGTAGGCACTTGATTATATAGTTAAAGCGGTTCTTTGTAAAAATATTATATATATAAATTATTTAACAGCATCGATTTTTTGGATAGGGGAAAAGGGGAAGCTCAAGGATAACCAATGGTTATCTCGTTTAAGTTCTAAGATTTTTTTGATGAGATAACCATTGATTGAGCTTTAAATTTTTTTTATAGTAGTTGTGTTAGGGTTTCTGTCATTGCGAACCCAGCAGGGTGAAGCAATCTCTTCTGCCTAACCGAGGGGATTGCTTCGGCCGGCTGGCCTCGCAATGACAAGTGAGTCTTCTAAATTTTCTCGTAGGGGCACCAAAAGGATAGTATAGTGGCTCTTTAACCTGCATAAGGTTAGAGGTGTCTAGTTGATACGATCCATTGAGGGCTTTTTCATGTTCCCAAGCAATTTGCGCCTCCTACGCGCCGCCTTTCTTTTTAGTCTATTTTTAATCCTCAGCAATTGTGGTTCTGCAGCACCGCCGGTTTCTATTCCAGCGCCAACCGTGGCTAATATTACGGTGACACCCGATGGCAGTGGCAGTGTGTATGTGGTGGGCGAGGCCGGGGCCGTGGAAGGTGGGGCTGAGGTTACCATCGAGGTGCAAGATGGCACGAGCTCGATCATCCCATGGCAACAGATTTTGTCTTCAACCGCCTATGCCAGTCAATTTTGCGATACCGCAGAAAGTGATGGTTCATTTGCTTGTTCCATTACGGCCGATGCGGGTGATATCCTTTGTATTCGGCAAACCACCAGTGCGGGTACCAGCGCCAGCTGCGGCAGTATTACGGTGCCGGATGACGCCTTTGCCCATAAGTTATCGCAAATTATTGATGTGTATGTAGATGAAGAAAATAATCGCAGCTACCTTTTAGGGAAAGATTTAAGCGATCAATATACGCTGAAAGTTTTTAGTAATACCGGCACGTCTTTAGAATCGACGTTTGATCTTGTTTCGATCATCAATGATTCTACCATGGAATTAACGAGTGCAACCGCTAAAGACGATGTTATCTTGGTTACAGACTATGCGAATAATAAGCTGCATAAAATTAATCGATCAGCTTCAGCTTTAACCAGTTCTCAGGGTAGTCAATGTACCAATGCCTCACTAAAATATGTGCGTATCGATAGCCCTGGTGCTAGTGGCGCTGATCCTACAGATTATCTTTTGTTATGTGCGGGCACTGACTTTGTTGAGTTAATAAAGTATCTGATTAGCACGGCTTATCCGACGGAGAGTGACCAGGTTTCAAATATCGACGTAGATTCTATTTTAGGTCTTGCAACCTTTGGTAATGAAGGTTGGTTTGTTTATGTTGGTGCAACCGATGGGACAATGGAGTTGGTTATGTTTGAAGACACCCAATTAATCAATGGTAGTACTAATAGTGTGCCCGCCCAATATCGTGCCTTTTCGGCTGGTCAAGTGGTGGGCGCAAGTGCAGTGAAGCGGCCTTTAGGAATTCGCATCTCCGATTCAATCCCTGGTTATTTTGATTCGAATTTTGGTTTTAATGAATTAACATTGCCGGACTCTGTTTTAGCCGTGGATATTGTTTGTGGGGATCGTAGCAGTTGCACTGATCTTTATATGTTAGGCACAGATGGAGTTGTTTATAAATATAGCCCAGCGCAATCTGCAGCAGCTTCGTCTTCGGTGAGCACGCAGGCCATTGATCCAGCGCGTTTAGTCATCGATGAAAGTGCGGGGAAATTGATGGTTATCGATGATGCTGGCCAGGCGATCTTTTGGATTTCTCTCTCCGATTTCTGATGGGCTTGACATTTCATCCCAACCATAAGCATAACAGAATTCGTTGTTTGACGATGAGGAGTGTTTAATGCAAATTCAGATTCATTTTCACGATGTAGAAAGAACCGAAGCTATTGAAAATCATATTGAAGGCGTTATGGGTCACCTTACCAAGTTTGCCGATCCGGATAATGCCCATGTTTATCTTGCGGTGGTTGGGAAAAAACAGAGTTTTCAATGTAAGATTGAATTTCATGCCAATCGCAAGGATTATACGAGCACGGAATTGTCCGACGACATGTATAAATCCATTGATCTAGCCGTGCATAAATTAGAAATGCAGCTGCGCAAAGATCATGACCTGAGGGTATCGCAGCGGCGGCACAATGGTTCCATTAAATCAGCCTAAGGGGCCTCTAAAAAGGACCCATCTGCAGCGTTGCCCGCAAAGCCGCGATCCTCACGTATTTCCATATACGCTCCGGTCGCGTCTTTGCGGGCGCCTTGCATCTGGGCCCTTTTTAGAGGCCCCCTTTTGAGGCTTGCTGATAAATTATGACTCATCATTTAACTCATTTAGAAGAATTAGAATCGGAAAGCATTCATATTATCCGTGAGGTAGTGGCCGAGTTTAAAAACCCGGTCATGCTTTATTCGGTGGGTAAAGATTCTAGTGTGATGGTGCGCTTGGCCCTCAAGGCTTTTTATCCGGGCAAAATTCCCTTTCCACTCATGCACATCGATACGGGTTATAAATTCCCCGAAATGTATGAATTTCGGGATCAATTTATTAAAAGTATTGGGGCTAATCTCATTGTTGAGCGCAACGAAAGTGCCATTGCTGGGAATATGAACCCTTGGCAATATGGTACTGACAAATGTTGTGGGGCCTTAAAAACTACGGGGTTGCTTCAGGCTTTGAGTAAATATGGTTTTGATGCGGCTTTTGGTGGGGCCCGGCGTGAAGAAGAAAAATCACGGGCCAAAGAAAGAATTTATTCTTTTCGCGATGAATTTGGGCAATGGGACCCTAAAAATCAGCGCCCCGAATTGTGGAACCTTTACAACGCGCAAATTAATCCAGGGCAATCGATTCGCGTGTTTCCGCTCTCCAATTGGACAGAGGCCGATATTTGGCATTACATCATGGTGGAAAAAATCCCCGTGGTGCCACTGTATTTTGCTAAAGAACGAGAAGTGATTGTTCGTGGGGAAATGATTTTACCACTGACCGAAAAAAATCCCCCACGACCGGGAGATAAAATTGAAAAAATTGTTTGTCGCTATCGCTCGCTCGGTTGCACCCCTTGTACGGGGGCGATTCGCTCCACGGCCACAACCTTGCAAGAAATTGTCGATGAAACTTTTCATCACAAACGTTCCGAACGAGAAAATCGCGTAATTGACCATGGCTCGGATTCATCGATGGAAGAGAAGAAAAAAGAAGGGTATTTTTAAATGATGGAAGAAAAATCCATTTTACGTTTTACCACTGCCGGGAGTGTTGATGACGGCAAATCAACGCTGATTGGCCGTTTGCTGTATGATGCCCATCAAGTTTACGAAGACCAACTTTCAGCTATTGAAAAAACCGCCCAACGTAAACAAGAAGAACGTGTTAATTTGGCACTGCTCACCGACGGGCTGCGTGCCGAACGAGAACAGGGAATTACGATTGATGTGGCCTATCGCTATTTTTCCACCGACAAACGCAAATTTATTATTGCCGATACCCCAGGGCATGAACAATACACCCGCAATATGGTCACAGGTGCGTCAACCGCTAATCTTTCGATGATTTTGGTCGATGCCCGTAAAGGTTTGTTGCCTCAATCCCGGCGCCATGCCTACATTGCCAATCTATTGGGTATCAAGCATGTTTTAGTGTGTATCAATAAAATGGATTTGGTGGATTGGAAACAAGAGCGCTTCGACGCCATTGTCCAAGAATTTAAAGATTTTGCCCAAACTTTTCAATTAAAAGATTTACGGTTTATCCCCATTTCTGCCCTCAAGGGTGACAATATTGTACGGCGTAGTGACTTGGCACCTTGGTACTCAGGAGAAACTATTTTAGATATTTTAGAAAATATCGAGGTTGAACACGACCGCAATTTAAAAGATTTTCGTATGGCAGTGCAGTATGTCGTTCGCCCTCATTTAGATTATCGGGGCTATGCTGGGCAAATTGCAAGCGGAGTGGTAAAGGTAGGCCAAGCAATACAGGTGTTGCCTTCGGGTCGTCAATCGAAAGTTAAATCGATTGATACCTTCCAAGGCTCTTGGCAAGAAGCCTTCTGCCCTCAATCTATTACCCTCACCCTAGAAGATGAAATTGACATTAGTCGTGGGGACACGTTGGCCGACACAAAAAAAGCACCTCAAGTATCCACCGATTTTTCGGCAACCCTATGTTGGATGGCTGAGGCACCTCTTCAACTTCAAAAAAAATATTCAATCAAACATGGAACCTTGCTGACGAAAGCCATGGTGAAGGCTCTGGATCATCGGGTCGATATCCATACCTTAGAAAAACAACCGGCAACCGAATTGCATCTCAACGAAATTGCGGGCGTGCAAATCAAGACACTCAAACCCCTGGTCTACGATCCCTATGCGTATAATCGCAACACCGGGAATTTCATTCTCATTGATGAACTCACCAACAACACCGTTGCCGCCGGCATAATTAAATAGTCTCCCCTAATTTGCAGCCAACCCCTACTGAAGAGACCCATCGCGGAATCGCCGGGGCCCCTTCTGTCATTGCGAGGAGTCTGCGACGAAGCAATCCCCTCGGTTTAACCGGTGAGATTGCCACGCCCGTTGGGCTCGCAATGACAGAAAGTCCATGCCGGACAGACCCATATGAGGGTCGGCGATGGAGCGCCGGGTCTCTTCAGTAGGGGTTGGCTGCAAATTAGGGGAGACCAGATAAATTTTATTTTGGGATTTTTTTACGATGAAACCATGCGCCTAACAGGCCTACTTGATAAAGTAGGATGATGGGGATTGAGAGTAAGGTTTGAGAAAGCACATCGGGTGGGGTGAGGATGGCGCCTATGATGAAGGCAACGACGATTAAGTAGCGTTGAAACCCCCAGAGGGTTTTGAAAGATACAATCCCTGAAGAAGCTAAGAAATAAATCAATAAAGGCAATTCGAAAATCAAACCAAAGGCCAGTAACATTTGGGCTGCCAGTGAAAAATAATCCGCCATTCGGGGCAAAAGTAAAATGTCGGTTCCTGAAAATAACCCCGAAAAATATTGGAAGGTGATGGGAAAAATATAATGATAACCAAAAAGCGAACCTCCAATAAAAAAGACAGACGAGGTGATGACAAACCCTAGAGTGACTTTTTTTTCTTTGGCTAGTAACCCGGGCGCTACGAATTTCCACAATTGGTAAAATAAAAAGGGTGAGCTTAAAAAGAAACCTGCCAAGAGCGAGGCTTTAAAATAAGTAGTCCAGGCTTCAATGGGGTGGGTGGCTATGAAGTGGGAACCTTCGGGCAGAACCTTTTTTAAGGGAAGGCTTAAATACCCAAAGATTTCTTTAGAAAAATAAAGACAAATTCCAATACCCACTAGCCAACCAAGCAGAGCCGAGATTAAGCGACGGCGCAGTTCGACTAAATGTTGGATTAAAGTGGATTCAGGGTTTTGGTTCATGGGGCTTATCGGCCGGAGGGGGTTTGAGGTTAGGTTTATCGGCAGGGTTCATAGAATCTTTAATTTGCAATTCTATTTCTGTTTTGGTGGAGCGCCAGGCACGCATGAGGTGGCCCAGTCTTTTTCCCAATTCAGGGAGTTGTTTAGGGCCAATAAAAATTAGCGCAACCAACAAAACGACCATCAATTCTGGGGAACTTAAGCCAAACATAGGGCAGGAAATTCTTTTACAGCAAATGGGTTCAGAACACAATGGGACAAATGTGATCTTTCAACCTACCACAAACTAAAGAAGGCCACAAAACTAAAGAAGGCCTCTTGACCCGTAACTTTGTTTAAATTATGCCTATTCGGTGTACGACCATTATTACCTTCAACAATCAAAGGCCATTTATAATCAACTCAAAGAAACCGAGTTACAAGATACTCGCGATCGAGCTGAAAAATTTCTTAAACAAGTAGTTGATCCTGAGAAAATCAAACCAGAATTTCGCCTTCACGTGGCCGATCTTCGTTATTGTTTGAGTCATTATCAACGCCTGCTCGATGCCGAAGAAAAGATTTTGGCCAATGCCCCTTATGAAATAAAAACCAAAATGGAAAAAGAGCTGCTGACGATTTATGGCGATAAAATTGTAGACGATATCAATCACTACGCCAAACTTATGGAGCCCTTGTGCCAAGGGCTTTCTCCAGCAGAGCACTTTATTTACAAAACCTATTTTCAAGAACAACTTTTAGGATTTGTCACTTTTTGTTCAGCCTTTTCCACCCGTGCTATTCTCAAACCCCATGGTTATGCTGGCGATTTTATCATGATGGAAATGCTTTGTGATGATAATGTTTATGTGGGTAAAACTTTGTTTGAAAAATGCTGCCATCGCTTCAGTGTGACTTCACCTTCGGGGGCTCCGGTCAAAAATCGGCTTAAAGTTATGTATGATGTTTTAGTGGCAACCATACAAGCGGCGCTAAAATCCAAAGATACCGTGCGTGTGTTAGATTTAGCCTGTGGGCCTTCGATTCCGTTCCAACACTTTATGACAACCCCCGAGAGTAATCAGGTAGAGGCCTTTTTTCTCGACCAAGACACCGATGCCATTGAGAGGCTGCAACATCGGTTGCGCAATTTACAAGAACAATACCAACGCCGTACCCGATTTGCATTTTTTAACCAGCCCATTCAAAAAATGTTATCAGATCCCGAAACCATGGGGCAATTGAACGGCCAAGATTTAATTATTAGTTCAGGGCTGTTTGATTATCTCGATGACAATCTTTCCAAAATGCTCTTACAAGTATTGTATTCGATGTTGAATCCTAAGGGGGTATTGTTAGTAGGTAATCTTTGCCCAGCAGAAACGACTAAAATCTTTCAATGGTATGTGAATGAATGGCCGTTGAATTTTCGCACTCGCGAAGAACTAGCTGCTCTGGCCCCAGCAGATTCCAAACCGGAAATCCTAGCAGAAGAATTAGGCTTTAATCTTTTTCTTAAGGTTATAAAAAATGATTACTAACCAGTCGGTCGTATGGGCTACAGATTGCGAGGGTTATGGAGTGAGACAAGGAAGATGAACAAAAAGCGCGGAGGCGTAGCCATAGCTACGTCGAGCACTTTTTGTGAAATCTGACACAGTCGCAGCCCATAAACCGAAGTAAGCTGTAGCCCATACGGCCGACTGGTTAGTAATTTACCAGCGTGGGAAAAAGGCATCAGGCATGAGGCCTACGGTTGAAGCATTCGAACCATCTAAATTGGAAATAACGATATTTCCGCCATTGGCCCCTAAATTATTGATGTAAACCACTTGGAGTGGATTTCCATTAGAATTAACCCATGGTTCATAAGGGATGTTTTGCCCGTCAGCGGTTAATTTTTTGGATTGTGGAGTATTTAAATCAAAAGAATAAAGGCTAGCTTGGTTGTAATAGTATAAAATATTTTTATTATAATCGATGCTAATATCTTCGCCTCTTATTCCTAAATCACGAGGTTGTGCATTACCTGCAATGTTGACCTCAAAAATCTTAAAAACACTTTGGTCTTGTTCGATCACCTCGCCAACAAAATAGACTTTTTGATTGTCTTTAGAAAAAATAGGGTCTTCATCTTGACGGCCCAGATCGGCTAACAAAGTTTGTTCGCCCGTTGCAACGTTAAGAAGAAAAATATCAAACGCGTAAACTTCATTGTATTGATTGGGGGCAGCCCTTCGAGTTGAAGCAAAGGCAATCCACTTACCATCGGGAGACCATGCGGGCGTCCAATCGTGGCCAAGGCTATTGGTTAAAGGTGCCAAACCGCTACCATCCGCATTAGCCACCCATAAGTCTAAATCTTTCGTGGCATCTCCATCTCGGTTAGAAGCAAAAACAATTTTTGTTTTGTCTTGGTTCCAAGAAGGCATGAGGCTTGTGGTTCCGGCATCCTGAACCAGGGTTCTAGATGTTTTAGTATCTGGGTTTAGAATTTCGATGAAGGGTCCGCCGTTTTGTAACGAGGGGCCACCTAGAAAATTATTGAGGATAATATTGCGGGTATAAACAATGAGGTTAGCCGTATTTGCAGGCGGTGGAGTGGGTGGTGGAGTGGGCTGCGAAGTGGATCGTGGAGTGGGTGATGGAGTGGGCTGAGGCTTCTTAGGTGGTGGTTGAAACATAGGGCCCATGGGAGGGAAAAATGGCGCCTTCAAAGTTGGACCAAACAATGAGGGGAATGAAGTCGCAGGCGGTGGAGTAGGCTTGTTTTGCCCTTGGGTAAGGGTTTCTTGTTGGTTCGTCGGTTCTTGGCTGCCTCCACAGGAACTCATTGCAAGCAGACTTAAAGCTATGAAAATGACCCCCAGGTTACATTTTGTGCAGGCCCACATGTCATGATTTTAGTCGGTGTAACAACATTTTGTCAATGTACGTTTTTTTGAACATGAATTGGATCATGCCGCTAACTGATTTAAATCATTCATTTTTTTACCATAAAAAAGGCAGTTCTTAAGAAACAAAAGCCCTTTTTAACCGATGACTACTTATGGATTTACTTCCATATCCAGATAGACAATTTTTTACTCTTCTTTTTTGTACCATCCTGCTTTTTTTAGCAGGTTGTGGAAGGGACACCTACACTTTAGAAGACCTTTTAAACGAGTCCAACCCCCCAGCGAGTCTTGACCCAAACCTAGATGTTTCTCTTGAGCTTCCTTATCCTCACCCCGCTGATTGGGTTAGTCCCTCCATGCACGGGCAAGAATTTTTAAACGATAACCTAGGGGAGGTGTGTTTGGCCTGTCATAAGATGCGGCAAGGGGCACCCGATTGTAAAAGTTGTCACAGTTTATTTCCGCATGAAGAAAATTGGGAATTAGCAAACGTTCACGGTCAACAAGCTGAAAAAGCCGCCAAAGAACAATGCCAAGGCTGTCATGGGGAAAATTTTCAAGGCAATGAAGTGCCGAGTAAAAATTGTTTTTCTTGTCACGATACCTATCCTCATCCAGAAAATTGGAAAAATTCTGATCAACACGGTGCATTGGTTATTGATCCACAGGTAAGACAAGAGAAGTGTGCTACTTCTTGTCATGGCAGCAAATTAGAAGGGGGTCTTTCGGGGGTTGCTTGCAAAAGTTGTCATGAAGGGGTTTTCCCTCATGAAGGAAACTGGAAATTGGCAAACATTCACGGCCAACAAGCTGAAAAAGCCGCCAAAGAAAAATGCCAAGTCTGTCATGGGGAAAATTTTCAAGGCAATGAAGTGCCGAGCAAAAATTGTTTTTCTTGTCACGGCACCTATCCTCATCCAGAAAATTGGGTAAGTTCTGATCAGCATGGTGCGCTATCAGCCGATCCTAAAGTGCGACAGGAAAAATGTGCGACATCTTGCCACGGCACCAAATTAGAAGGGGGGCTTTCAGGCGTTTCTTGTAAAGGATGTCACGAGGGTGTTTTCCCCCATGACAAAGGTTGGAAAACAGATCATCGCCAGGCTTATCAAGAATTTGGGCCTGCGATATGTCAACAATGCCACGGGGATGATTTCAAAAAAGTTTTGGGGGATAAAAATTGTTTTTCTTGTCACAACTATCCCCACCTTAATGATTGGAAAAATTCCCACGATGAAGTGGTGCGTGATGACTTAAATAAAAATGTTATCACCTGTCAGGGCTGCCATGGTTTTGATTTAGCAAAAGTTAAACCCAACGGTAAAAACTGTTTTACGTGTCATCCCTCTTATCCACATGCTACCAAGACAGGCCTTTACACTCTAGAAGATACCAGTTTGTGGAAGCTATATGAATTTCACGGCGACTATACTCTGTCGCACGACAAGAGTGAGTGTACTCAATGCCACGGCGACGATCTTAAAGGGGGGCAAAACCCCAGTTGTTATGGCTGTCACGAAGAATATCCGCACGCCGCCAATTGGGGCCCTAATGCTGGGGAAGCCAATATTCATAAAGATTTTGTATTAGCGAATACAGCTAATTCTTGTGCCACGGTGCGATGCCACGGTGATAATCTCATTCCAGGGCCAAAGACTAAAGGCCCCGATTGTCGAAGTTGCCACGAAGACTATCCCCATAGCCCATGGAATCAAGGTTGGAAGTTATCGCATGGGCAGGCAGCCAGAGCCGATATTGATCGTTGCAAAACCTGCCATGGTTCTAATTTAGATCAGTTCCCAGAGGGGGCCAAAACTTGTCAAGAATGTCACCCCAGTTTTCTGAAACACAAATCAGCAAAAATAGATCCAGCAGCGACTCTCGAACACTGGCCTAAGTTTGAAGGGCATGCGCAGTATATTAAAACGAGTAATGCCGAAGATAAGATGGCCGAATGTCGGCTTTGTCACGGGGGTGATTATTCGGGTGGGGTAACGCAAGTGAGTTGCCAAAGCTGTCACCCTAGCTATCCACATATTCCCAATTGGGATGCCAAAGTTAAACATGGGACCTACACGTTCGAACTAACCAAGGTTGATGGAAAACCAGATTCTTGCCGCCTGTGTCATAATGAAGGGCAAATAAAATGCAGCAATTGTCATGGCGATGATCTTAAGGGAGGCAACTCAGGTATTTCTTGTTTCAAATGCCACGAAAATTATCCGCACATTCAAGGTCACAATGGCAACAACCGTTGGGAAAAGGGCAAGGTGCATGGTGCAGAGGCCTACGATGATGGTAAGCAATCGTGTGATACGGTCAATTGTCATGGTTCTTCTTTTGAAGGTAGTGACCTGGCACCTTCTTGTTATGAATGCCATGCCTTATATCCGCATCGGCAAAGTGATTGGTTGAGCCCTGCGCCTAAAACCGAACATGCGCTTACTTTCTTAAAAGAACGCAAAACCGATGCAAAAGTTTGCAGCACCTGTCACGGCGAAGATTATGATCGCACCGATGAAGGGGTACGCCCTAAACTTAACTGTGAACGCATCGGCTGCCATGATTCAAAAGAAGGGGTGACCCATGTTGGGCAATGGGCCAAAGGTGAGGGCCACGGATTTTATTATTCGAAGTCTAATCAAAATTGCTTGAAATGTCACGGTGAGGTTGTGGGGTTTAGCTCGAACCAACAAAGCAAAGCCGACCTTGCTCTGAATAATTTGCAAGGCGTGCCTTCTTGTTATGAATGTCACACCGCCTATCCCCATGTGTCTTATGATAATTCCCCTTGGGTATCTACTAATAGCCCTGGGCATACTGCGTTTATGCACTTCAGCCCTTTATTTGTGAATGCAGAAGGCATGAGCCCCGCCGAAAATATTCATTACGATACCCGCACCATTCCAGCCATTCAAAACACGTGTAGTAAGGGAAATTTGGGCCTTTGTCACAACCAGGCCCATGAGCCCAAAACTACTTATCAAGAACCTGTATGTCAGGAGTGTCACCATGGGGGATAAAGGGCCATTAGCGGTTGGAGCAACTTCGGAGCCTGCAGTCATTACTTACAATCTCAATCCCCGGGTGGGTTCTTTTTTACAAGAAGATCACTATGCGGGGCTTTTTGACTTTGATGGTTGGGTAGCTTTATATGAGAAAGCCAAGGCTTTTTTAAGAATAGGCGGAGTGACCGAAGATAATCGTGGAGAGGGGAATTATAAACTTTTTGTCGATCAAGCTTATGCCCAATATTCTTGGAGATCGGGAGCAGTTCAAGCCGGGCGGCTTTTTTTATTAGACCATGGTGCGCCTTTATCGCTCGATGGGGTAGCCGGGCGGTTTGTTATCGCGCCTTGGCTTGGGTTTGATGCGTATGTAGGTTGGCCTGTCGATCTTTATTCTGAAGTTCATGATGATTCTCCTAGCGTGGGGGCAAAACTTTCTCTGCGACCCATCGATGGGTTAATCTTTTACACTCGAGCTGATTACCGCAAGCCCTTTCCAGACCTAGAAACTGTGGATGTTGGTCTAGGCGGTGCTTATTCTCATCCAGGCCTTGGTTCCCTTCAAGGTATGGTTGACATCGATCCCTTGTCAGAAAGCGTCACTAAAGGGGCGGCTCGATTGACCGTTCTTACCGATTCCACGTGGCGAGTTTGGGTGGCTTATCAATACGATCAAAACCCTTTAGCGTCTTTACTAAAGGGGCATCCCTTAGAAGTTTTATTTCCAGGGGGTCAGGTCTATGTGGATGGAGAAAAAGTAGCGGATGGGCCAACCAGCTTACCTCGACATCAGGTGGATCTGGCCGGAGCCTTGTCTTTTGATTTTCCAGGTGCCTACCGTCTTGAGGTCATGACGGTAGCTGGCCTTTTAATGCGTGAGAGTGAATTAGATGGCTATCAACTCAATGCAGATATTCGATTTTCATTATTAGATTATTTTACCCAAATGGGTTTAACCGGGATGAGGCGTGACAGCGAAACCGATGGGGGACTTAGCCAACTAGCTTTGAACGTTCGTACCACCTTGGGCCCTGTTGTTTTATTAGCCACGGGTTATTTAAATTATGTAGAGCCAGCCGATATTCTTTCTCTGCCACCTTTTGATGTACCCGCAGAATTTTATATGCCAAGCCCGGGGCAACCCTATCAACCCGAGGATCAGCTGTCAGGTGGGGGTAGGGTCTCTGCTGAAGTTGCTATTGGGGAGGGATTTTATGTTGCACCTGTTGCGGAGGTTTTGACCCCAGCCTCAACTTTTGGGGGTTCTGGTATAGATGTAAGAGGGCTTGTGCAAATTGCCTGGAGACCTTCTCCGAAAGAAACTCCGAGCAGCTATGCCCTTAATGTGCCCGTTTCGCCTCGGGATGCAGCGGCGCCTTTTGCGCTCAAGCATGTTCCCCATTTTGCGACTCCCGGTTATTCAGGTACTACCTATTTAGACATGGACGACAATTGCAGCACTTGTCATAGGCCCAAGGATTCTGGCCAATTACGCCCAAAAGAGAAAGTATGTGTAAGTTGTCATGACGAAATAGAAGAAAAGAATTGTGACTATTGCCATACCGAAAAACCCTCTGCACAAATTCCACCTAACATCGATCATCGTATTTATGGGCAGCATACCACGGGCGCTTTAGGTGTTGCCTGCCCCACTTGCCATACCGATAATGGAGAAGGTGTGCCTACGCTTCCATCTAAGGGAGCCGAAGGGACATGTAACACCTGTCACACGAAGAGGCAGGTGGTGGTGCATCCTGAAGCTAATTGGAAATCAACCCATCAATACTCAACCGATCAAGCTTTGCTCGCAACAAGCGCTGTGCCGTTGGCGCAATGCAGTCATTGTCATCAACCCGTTAAAATAGAGGGCCCCGTTAATCCCACGACAACGTGCCTTGAATGTCACAAACCCAGAGAACCTCTCGAGGCCTACAGTCGCAATCACCTCGGCAGCTTCCAAGGGCACGGAGCAAGCTTTTGGGCCAATCCGTCAGAATGCAGCACTTGTCATTCAGGTTCAGGTGCCTGCCTAGCTTGTCATGGTAAAAACGACCTCACCCCCGAAACCGCCTCTCCTGATAAACGCTACCATGCAATGGGATGGATCGATCGTTGGTCCCCCGTTTTTCACGGAAACGATTTTCGAGCTGAAAGCTTGAAAGCAAGTTGCGCCACCGCCTGCCACACCGGAAATACCTGTGGCACTTGTCATCAAAGATAGCTAAGTGGTCAAGCGTTGCAGAATTTTTGCCCCTTGTTTTTCGTCGATGATTAAGAATTTTTTTTCTTCAGGATCAAAAGCATAGACGTTGCCAGCTGCAATATCAAACCACCATCCATGAAGACGCAATGTGCCTGCTTTTAAATGATCTAATACTTCAGGGTAGGTTTTTAAGTTTTCCAGCTGACTCATTACATTGAGCTGAGAAAGCTGCTCAGTTGCAGGCAGTGAATCATTAAAAGTTTTACCTAAATGAAAGGTACCTTTTGCTTTTTGTCCATGGCGTAGCCACTGTTTTAATTGAGGGGTTGCCTTTTCTTCATTTAAAAGTGCCGTCATGCCAGCGCAGTGAGAATGACCACAAACAATAATATCTTTTACTTTGAGGGTATCAACGGCGATTTCAATGGCTGCCCCTTCTGAGGTTTGAGTTGTTGTTGTGTTTTGATAGGGTGGAACTAAATTGCCAGGATTTCTTATCACAAACAAATCCCCAGGGTCTGTTGAGGCAAAAAGATTAGGAACCACCCGGCTATCTGAGCAAGCAATCATTAAGGTGTCGGGTGATTGGCCATTACCTAATTGGGCAAATTGATGGCGCAAGCCCGGCAAAATATTTTTATGAAAATTAATAACGCCCTGAACCATTTTAAGCATAGCTTACCTCATCAAATCCTATTAAAGAGTAAATGTTCAACAGCATAAGTAAAGGAACTTACAATGAAAAGAAATAAAGCCTTTTCGTTATTATTTATATTATTATTATCCTCTCCTGCTTTGGCCATCATGAATATCAAGATCGAAGATACCGACGTTGATGGAGTCAAGGCCCGCAAGCTCAATTGCCAGCTATCGCAGGCGTCATTCATGGGTTCTATTATGATGACGGCTTTTTTAGGTTCGAATAAAAAGACTTTTGAATCGTGCGGGCTTAAAGGAAAAGAAGTTTCTTTGGAATGGGTCTGGAACGCCGGGAAGGTAGATTCACTAAAATTGCTAAACCCCAATGATAGCACTTTAGCGGCTTGCCTAAGCAAAGGCCTCCAAGGCCAGGCCATCGAAGGCTCAGGCAAATGCCAAGGCTACGTCAGCGTGCCTTACTAACAAGTCCTCTGTATAGGCTACAGCTTGCTTCGGCTTATGGGCTGCGAGTGCGTCAGATTTCGCAAAAAGTCCTCGACGTACCCTAAGGTACGCCTGCGGGCTTTTTGCTCATTTTCCTTCTCTCGCCACATAATCCTCGCAATCTGTAGCCTATACAGAGGACTTGTTAGTAAAAAAAATTTGACCGTATTGCTGGATGTGCTTTTTAAATTCTGGGTTAGTTACAGTATTAAAATCAACTCAAACTACCATGTCATTCTGAACCCAGAGGCCCTTCGGCAGCCCTCAGGGTAAATTCCGAATCTTCTGCTTGTGAGTTTTTATTTTTCAAGGTTTGATAGAGTTCTTTAAGAATAGAAAAATATTTATTTTGAATCAAATCAACAATTTTCAAACAGGTAGCTTCATCATAGGCATACACGGTTAGGTTACGGTTATCGAGCGCTTCTATCCAAATCTCTCCATGGTTGATCACTTGGGCCTGATAGGCTTGCTTCAACGTTTCTCGGGGGCTATTCACTTGAAAGCCTTGTGATTCAAGATAATCTTTAAGTGTTTTCCATGCTAATTCAAAGCTAAGCTCAAAAAATTGAATCAGCCCCGCCCGCTCTGTATCAGAAGGTTTTTTGATTTTAAGTGCTATTTCTAGCTGCAAAAAAGATTTTTCAAAGTTTTGAAATCTCTGTTTCCAACGTACATTTTTCATAATGTGCCCGGGGCCGGAATCGAACCGGCACGTCCCTATTCGGAACTCAGGATTTTAAGTCCTGTGCGTCTACCTATTTCGCCACCCGGGCCTTAAAGATACGGTTTCCATAAATGCCCCATGCCTGCGTTAAAATTAATTTTCTTCGCTCGACGTACAGCCAGCTCGGATCAAGAGCTTATACGCTTCCATAGTTTGCCTTCAGCCACTGGCTGAAGTTTACCTATTACGCGAGTACGCCTCGCTTGAAAATTAATTTTGCCTTGGCCTGGGACATTTCTGAAAACCTTTATACAAATTTCCCCTATCCCACTAGTGAAAATAAGGGAGTTTGGCAATCGTTGATTCAAACCCAATGGGTGGTTACAATTTGTGACCACTTCGTCTTTGGTATGATTATTGCTTTTAATCATCGACCATGAATAATTTAGTTCCCATTTATGAAATTACCGAACGAATTTTATTCCTTCGTGGCCAAAAAGTCATTTTAGATGCTGATTTGGCGGGTCTTTATGGGGTTTCGACAAAAGTTTTAAACCAAGCTGTGAAAAGAAATAGTTCAAGATTTCCCAAGGATTTTATCTTTCAAATTACTAAGAAAGAGAAACATGAGGTGGTCACAATTTGTGACCACCTCAAAAAGCTTAAATTTTATAAGGGGTTACCATGCGTGTTCACTGAGCATGGGGCTATTATGGCAGCATCGCTGCTAAACAGTCAGCATGCCATCGAGGCTAGCATTTATGTAGTTCGTGCCTTTGTAAAAATGCGTGAGCTTGTCTCTCATCACAAAGAGCTTTTTGAAAAGATGACCGAATGAGAGAAAGTAGTTTCAAAACACGACAGTCATATTCGCACATTATTTGAAGCTATTCGTGAATTGATGAAACCTCCGACAAAATCAAAAAAGCAAATTGGGTTTAAAGTTGATCAAAAGAATACTTAAGATTTTTATCTTTACTTGCTGAATAAATGATTTTTTTCTCAAGATCATACTTTAGCACTTGGCCATCATAAGGGTCGATGGGAGGGTGGGGAAGGTAAGTGGGAGATAAGTCCTCTAAAGTTTTCGGATAATCTCCTTTTTCAAGTTTGTAAGCTTGAATGGCCATTAGGCTTTGGGTGGTGGCAAGGAGCCAATCTTCTTCACACCTTTTTTCAATGTGTCGTACGAGGTCAAGGGAAACCATTTCAACCATCAGCTTACCCATTATATTTTCGGTAAAATACATGATGACGCGAGATTTTTGAGTAGGTTGTGGGATGTCCGCTAAATCCCCACAGGGGAGGGATATTTTTTCGATTATGGCTCGAGTATTTTCGGCCTTCATTTGTAGTGTCTTATTGGGTCTAAAATAATAACCAATCTCGATTGTTCGAGAACGTGGGTCACCTTTCTTAAACCATTTTTTTAAAAAAGATTTATTATCTTTGATTAAGATGTTCCGTTCATTAATATTTTTTGGATTCTTGAATAAATTTTTGAACAAGGCGTATTCAAATTTCATTGCATTAATTAAACCACGTTCATTGTCATAAAATGGTTCTAATGATTGGATATAACTTTGTAGATCTTCAACCGGTGTTGAATTCGAAAGAATCGTTTGTTGTATGATGTTTATCCCTTGTTGTTTAAGAGAGCTTCCTACCATATAAAACAAAAGGCTTGTGACCGAATCCTGCATTTTTTGTCCGAATTTCATTAGTTGTAAGGATTGGTTAATGGCTTCATGATGAAGCCGTTTTTTGGTAAGGGACAATAAATAGAGGGTTTCGAGTTTACTTAGATCCATTATTGAAAACGCGTTTACGAACGATTTTGTTTTAAAACTTATTTCTTCAGGATTGCTAAAAGCAGGGTTTTGAAAGGCTGGCCTTTGCATTGCAGCATGAAAGTGGTCCAAAGTAGCCTGATTTTGTGAAAGTAGTTCATCAGCCAATTTCTCATCCCAAGTTTTTCCCTCCACCATGTCAAAAAGTTCAAGGTTTCGTTCGTGCTCATCAATAATAGATTTAAGATTTGCCACGGCTTTGACTAAATCAAAATAGCCATTGCCCTGTTCTAAGATGGAAATTTTACCGAGTAGAAGGTCTGAATCATCGATGGGAGAAATATCGTGAGTGATCCAACCAAGAAAAATCGGTGAATAAAAAACCAATAAGCCAAACGCGCTAAGAATTCCCACTAACAGCAGAATTTTTTTTGTTTTAGTTTTCAATCAAATAAACCTCTATTTTATTTTGTTCTGTTTTACAATTGGTCACAATTTGTGACCAGTCCAACTGGCATGGTAATTGCTAAGATAAAATTTTATGAGAGATTTAATCTCAATTGATGAAATTACCAAACGTATTTTCTTCTTACGTGGATACAAAGTAATGTTCGCTAGCGATCTAGCAATGCTTTATAGTGTGCAAACCAAGGTTTTAAACCAGGCGGTAAGGCGAAACCTTGATCGATTTCCCATGGACTTTATGTTTGAACTTACATGGGATGAGGTAGGAGTGATTCAATCAAGGTCACAAATTGTGACCTTGATTAAAGGTAAAAATATCAAGCACTTACCAATCGTTTTTACTGAACAAGGGGTTGCTATGCTTTCAAGTGTGCTGAGGAGCAAAAACGCTGTTCGGGTAAACATCGAAATTATGCGAGCTTTTGTCAAAATGAGAGAAGTGGTGAGTCATCACAAAGAACTTGAAGCCTCCGATAAAATCAAAGAGGCAAATTGGATTTTAAAGAATGAGGCCAGGGTGGGAATTGAACCCACGTGTAAAGGTTTTGCAGACCTCTGCCTTACCACTTGGCTACCTGGCCAAAAATTTTCGCAAGAAAATTTTTCCTCTATTTTCTCATGCTATTTTCTAGTGCGAAAATTTTAGAAAATGGCATTAGAAAATGGAAAATAGAGGATTGAAGACGAACAAATAGTCTGTTTTCCCTAATGAAGTTAGAAAACTTTTGCAATCATTGATTCAAAAAGATCTGTTCTAATTGCCTTGTTTAGAACATTAGTTTAGGTCATATTCAGTACCATGAGGAAAAAATCCAAGAAGATTAAGGTGTTAATTAGCGAATCCGCCTTAAAAAAAAGAATGGCGAGCTTGGCTAAAGAAATCCATCGAGCGACGAGTGGGCAGGATCTGGTTGTGGTTGGGGTGCTTAAAGGGGCCTTTGTTTTTATGAGTGATCTTGTTCGTCACCTAAAGCAACCGGTTACTTGCGACTTTTTGCGGATTAGCAGTTATGATGCCAGGGGAAAACCTCGGCAACTGCGCTTAGAATTTGATCTCACCCAGCCCATTGCCAATAAACATGTGCTGGTGGTAGAAGACATCGTCGATACGGGTTCTTCACTTCAATTTATCCGTGAACATTTACTTTCTAAAAATCCGAAATCTCTAAAAATTTGCGCCCTTTTGAAAAAAGAAAGTGAAAAAAATACTCCGGTGGAATTTATAGGGTTCACCATTAAAAATTTATATGTGGTGGGGTATGGTATGGATTTAAATGGTCAATACCGGCATTTACCCTATATAGGGTATCTCGAGCCTAAATAGTACTAGACACCTCCTTAAAATTTATTATAAAAATTCGCGGATTTGAGGAACTTATTATGATGTTGTTAGAAAATATTTTACTCGCCTTTGAAGAAACCACTGGCCGTTTAAAAGAGGCCCCTTGTCTTAAGTATAAGAAAAACAAAGATTGGAATGTCCTTTCTTGGAATCAATCCTTAGAAAAAGTAATTCAAATTTCTGAAGGTTTGAAAAAAATGGGGATTAAACGGGGAGATAAAGTTTGCATCCTTTCCTTAACTCGTTATGAATGGACTCTAACCGACTTAGCCATTTTATCGTTGGGGGCCATCACGGTTCCCATCTATCAATCTACCTTGCCCGATGAAGCCCTTCACATCCTCAACGATTCAGGGGCCAAGGCTATTTTTGTAGAAGATAAAAATCAATTAGAGAAGGTCTTTGGAATTCGCGATGGTATTAAAAGTTTGAAAAAAATCATTTTGTTTACCGGTAAAAGCAATGAACCTGAAGTGCTAACCTTTAAAGAATTGATGCGGATGGGCGAAGGCACCGACCCGCAAGATTTTTCTTTGCGAATTAAAGAAATTACCCGCGATGATTTAGCAACTTTGGTTTACACTTCGGGTACCACCGGCATGCCCAAAGGCGTGATGTTAACTCATGATAATATCATTAAAGAAGTAGAGGCCATGAGAGAGGCCTTTCAGTTAACCGGGCAAGAAGTAAGCATCATGTTTTTGCCTTTGGCTCATATTTTGGCTAGGGCGGTGCAGTTTTTTCAATTGGCGGTGGGTTTTGTGCATGCCTACGCCGAAAGCATCGATCATCTGGTTGATAATATCCAAGAGGTCAACCCCCATTTTATTGTGGCCGTGCCGCGTATTTTTGAAAAAATTCATACGAAGGTGATGAGCGATGTGGAAAATGCTTCTCTATTAAAACAAAAGATTTTCCAGTGGGCTTCAGACTTAGGTCGCAGAGTAGGGGAATCTCGCATTAAAGGGCAAAAAATTTCACTTTTGGATTCTTTGAGTTATTCGGTGGCTAGTTCTTTGGTATTTTCAAAGCTCCATGAAAAATTAGGGGGGCGAATTCGCTTTTTTGTTTCAGGGGGTGCGCCCTTAGCTAAAGAGATCGCCGAATTTTTTAACGCCGCTGGTCTAGTTATTCTAGAAGGTTATGGTTTAACCGAAACCACGGGGGCTACCAATGTTAACACCTTAACTCACTGTAGATTTGGAACCGTGGGTCAAACCGTAAAATACGCCGAACAAAAAATTGCCGAAGATGGTGAAATTTTAGTGCGGGGCGGAATGGTTTTTAAAGGTTATTATAATAATCCTCAGGCCACGGCCGAAGCTTTTGTAGAAGATTGGTTTAAAACCGGCGATATTGGCGAATTTGACCAAGACGGTCATTTGCGCATTACCGATCGAAAAAAAGATATCATCGTAACGGCGGCTGGCAAAAATGTGGCCCCTCAAAATATCGAAAATTTAATCAAAACAGAACCTGTGATTAGTCAGGTCATGGTGCATGGTGACAAGCGCAAATATCTTTCGGCATTGATTACTTTGAATGAACAAGAAGTGCATCATTATGCGCAAAAACGAGGGCTCAATGGGGTACCTTATCAAGAGTTGGTGCAACATCCCAAGATTTTTCAAATGGTCAAAAAACTCATTGATGAAAAGAATCGGCAATTGCCCAGCTATGAAACCATTAAAAAATTTGCGATTTTAGGAAATGATTTTTCTATTGAAAGCGGCGAGTTAACCCCATCTCTTAAAGTAAAACGGAAATTCGTTAGCCAGAAATATAAAGAAGTTTTAGATAGCCTTTATAAAGATTAGTGTATATAAAAGCTTACTTTTCATAAATCATAAGGAGGATCGTCCATGAATCAACCAACTCAAAGCTCCCCAACCTCAGGTGGTTCAGGGTTAGCACCCAATGTCGCTTCACTGTTGTGTTACATCTGTGGTTTTGTGACAGGGATCATTTTCTTACTCATCGAAAAAGACAACAAAGACGTTAAATTTCATGCCTGGCAATCCATCCTGTTAGGTGGTGGTTTCATGGCCTTTTATCTGGTGATGGCAATTTTTATTTCCATTCTGGCGACCTTTTCGCTGGCCTTAGCCGGTATTTTTACTGCCATTTCTTGGCTCGTGTGGTTGGCGGTGTTTATCGTCATGATTGTTTGCATGGTAAAGGCTTATCAGGGCCAAAAGTGGAAAGTTCCATACCTTGGCGATATTGCCGAAAAACAAGCCGCTAAATAATCGATTGACCCAATCGCAGACTACTACGGTAAATTAACTTTTAAATAGGCTGTCATCCCCGCGAAGGCGGGGATCCAGTGCTCATCGTGTCCACAGAAATGCTGGATCCCCGCCTTCGCGGGGATGACAGAGGTTTAAGAATATTAGTTACATTAGCTGTTTTGTTCTCGATAGCTTTGTTCATCCCGCTTCGGTGGATTGAGACAACTCCGTTGTGTGTTGTTAAGTTAGCTTTAGGTTTTGAATGCCCGGGTTGTGGGTTGACCCGGGCTTTTTATTTTTTAATTCACTTACAATTTTTATCTGCTTTGAAAATGAATGCGGCGGTTTATCCGTTGGCGTTATTATTTTTTCTTTGGGGGGTGAGCCATAGCTTTCGCTTGTTTTGGGGGCGGTACCCCATGTGGTCAAGCAAAAGGGGTAATCAAATGATCAGCAGCTCTTTTTTAGTACTTTTATTCTTACAATGGATGTTGAAATTATTACCTCGCTTGACAGCAACTCTATCCCTTGTTAATTCAGGGGTTACTTTTTAAAAAGCAAAGACCCTTTAACTTGGAGGTAATCAATGTCTGCGAAAGACTTATTTACAACAAAGATCCCGGAAAAATTAAAAAAGAATGCAGATAAAACAACCGGTATTAAATCGATTTATGAATTTAATGTCTCGGGGGATGAAGGTGGCGTTTGGTCGCTCGATTTTACCCAAGGCGAAGGCAAAGTAGTTGAAGGGTCAACCGGCAAAGCCAATTGTACGGTTAGTATCACGACCGAAAATCTTGGTCAAATTCTTGATGGCAAACTGAATCCCCAAATGGCCTTTATGACCGGCAAGCTTAAAGTGGCCGGCGACATGGGCTTGGCAATTAAATTGGGAAGTATTTTGGACTAAATGTCATTGTGAGGCCAAGGCTCTTCTGTCATTGCGAGCCCAGCAGGGCGAAGCAATCTCTCTGTGTCTAACCGGTGGGATTGCTTCGCCCTGCTGGGCTCGCAATGACAGCCTAATCCTTACTTTCTTCAAACTCCGCGTCTACAACGTTATCTTTTTCTTTCTTCTCTTCTTTAGGTGCTTCTTCGCCACTTGCGCCCTTGGCTTCGCTCGCTTTGTAGAGCAGCTCGCCTAATTTTTGAGAGGCCTGTTGTAATTTATCGATCCCGCTTTTCATGGCGGCTGCATCTTCTTTTTTGATGGCTTCTTTTAATTCTTCGATGGCCTTTTCAATCGTGGAGACTGTGGCCGCATCGACCTTGTCTTTGTTTTCTGTTAAGACTTTTTCAGTACTATAAACCAACGAGTCGGCAGCATTGCGAGTTTCAATGGTTTCACGTTTTTGTTTGTCTTCATGTTCATGCTTTTTGGCGTCGTTCACCAAATTTTCTACTTCGTCTTTCGAAAGCGAAGTGGTGGCGGTGATGGTGATATGTTGTTTTTTATCGGTGGCCTTATCCATCGCACTCACATTCAAAATACCGTTCGCATCAATATCAAAAGTAACTTCAACTTGGGGGATGCCACGAGGTGCAGGTGGAATGCCATCGAGATGAAACCGCCCCAGCGATTTATTATCGTTGGCCATTTCGCGTTCACCTTGCACAACGTGAATTTCAACACTGGTTTGCCCATCGGCTGCGGTAGAAAACACTTGGGATTTTTTGGTGGGGATTGTGGTGTTACGTTCGATCAAGCGAGTCATAACTCCACCTAAGGTTTCAATTCCCAATGATAGAGGTGTAACATCTAAGAGCAAGACATCTTTAACGTCGCCCGCTAACACGCCGCCTTGAATAGCGGCGCCTACGGCTACCACTTCATCGGGGTTCACACCCTTGTGTGGGTCTTTGCCAAAGAATTTCTTAACCCCTTCTTGAATTTTGGGCGTACGAGTGGAACCACCCACCAACACCACTTCATCAATATCCGAGGGTTTGCGGTTGGCGTCTTTTAAAGCCTGTTTGAGGGGCTCAAAACTGCGTTGGACAAGGTCATCAACCAGCGATTCAAATTTAGCCCGAGTGAGTTTGATATTAAGATGTTTAGGGCCATTTTGATCGGCGGTTAAGAAAGGCAAGTTAATTTCGGTTTCGACCGTACTTGAGAGTTCGATCTTGGCCTTTTCAGAGGCTTCTTTGAGCCGTTGCAAAACCATTTTGTCTTTGCTGACATCAATGCCTTGGTCTTTTTTAAATTCTTCAATCAAATAATCAATGATGCGTTGGTCGAAATTGTCACCGCCTAAGTGAGTATCGCCGTTGGTTGCAATAACCTCGACCACTTTGTCGCCCACTTCAAGAATGGAGATATCGAAGGTACCACCGCCAAAGTCATAAACTGCAATAATCTCACTTTCTTTTTTATCAAGCCCGTAAGCTAGGGCTGCGGCAGTGGGTTCATTGATAATACGGCGCACTTCGAGGCCAGCGATTTTGCCAGCATCTTTGGTGGCTTGGCGTTGGGCATCGTTAAAATAAGCAGGAACCGTAATCACAGCTTCGGTGACTTTTTCGCCCAGATAATCTTCAGCGGCCTGTTTCAGTTTAAGTAAAATCTTTGAAGAAATTTCTTGTGGGGTAACTTCTTTACTTTGGGCAGAAATATTGGCGGCGCCATTTTTGCCCTCCACCACATGGTAGGGCACGCGTTTGCTTTCTTCATGTACTTCTTTAAACTGACGCCCCATAAAGCGTTTGACACTGTAAATGGTATTTTCAGGGTTGGTGATGGCCTGACGTTTCGCCACTTGGCCGCACAAAATTTCTCCATCTTTGGTAAAACCGACGACCGAAGGTGTGGTGTTGGTGCCTTCTTGGTTGGGAATAACTTTAACCTCGCCACCCTCCATGACCGCGACAACACTGTTAGTCGTTCCGAGGTCTATCCCAATGATTTTCTTTGAATTTTTCGTAGCCATGCAGCATACTCCTTCATGGTTTTAGATTCCCAAATTCCTTTGTTTTAAGATGAGCATCAAAGCCCATGCGTCAAGGGGCTAGCCTCATCATTTTAATGAATTTTTTCTCGACTTGCGTCTTGAATCAACTCTCTCATCATCCCGTATTTTGCCATGGTTTCAATGCTGGCGATGGCCGCTCGAAGTGAAACGGCGATGAGGGGTACTCCCGCTAAAGAGATAATCAGGTCGGCATTTAAAATCAACCCCTTATCGAGAATTCGGTCGAGTAAGTCCACCAATGTGGCATGGCCTGAACGAGCGGGTTCCATGTGTTCACACTATTTATAAATTTACAAAACTGTAGGGAGGCCAGGGGCCCGTAAATCGAACAAAGAATCCATCTATCTTTCCGATCTTGTCTAATTGATCCCCCAATCGGGCAATACTTTCCTTGGGAGCCAGGCAAGACAGATTGGCAAGCATCTGGCGGGGCGCCTCTTCTTTTTTTGTTTTTTCAACCTTGACCTCCTCAGTGCACTCTTTGATCTTTTGATAGAATTCCTTAAAATAGGCATCTGCCGCTATTTCGAGCCGCTCTTTGAGGAGGGCTTCCAATTGCTGCTTTAAAAGATAGGCCGTGCCAGGGGGGGCTGCTTGAATTTTTGCCTCAAGTAACTGAAAATTAGCGTCCCGCTGTGTGATTCGAGGGGCTATGCGCAAAGGGTCCCACGAGATCTGCACACCATACTCCGCCTTTCCTTCAAGCCTTGCCAATTTTTCTCTGAGGGCAATGGCCTCTTTTTCAAGCCAGGCCAAGAGATTCTCACGGGCCGATTTTCCATCTTTCTCGATGACAATCGTATCAAAGCTGAAAGGAAGTACCGTTGCAAAACGTTCCCAGGCAAAATCTACCACGGCCTGATGGGTTAAAATCCATTCCGAGATCAGTTTGGGATCCTTTGAGGAAAAAGGCTCACCACAAGATTGCACCACCGCGGAAAGTCCAGCGGTCGATACCGTAAAAACTGCCTCTCCCCCAATCCCTTTGAGCACTAGATCCTCCTCCTGAGACCCCACAGCGACGCAAAATAGGTAAATCCCTTTAGACATTAAAACACCCATCTTTTTCGGCGTTGATGGGGTTTGCAACCGTATGAATCATGCTGTTCACGAGATCATCCAAGCCATCTCTCACCGACCGGACTGCTTCGGAAACACCTTGTTCTTCTTTGATCTGTTCAATCGCGCGGTCAAGCTCTAGGAGTGCGTTGCCCAACCGTTCAATTTGCTGCTCAGTCAAGCGCCCCCCCTCCATTCTTTTGACCGACTGGATCTTCAAGGTGTCGCGTATCACTTCAACCACTGCCAGCACAAGCCCCAGTACTCCGTGTTTGAGTTCTTTGTCGTCAATTTCGAGTTTCATATAACACCCCGTTTTTTAAACCTTCGCTGACACGGGCGCATTTATTCGCGTGTCGGAAGGAAAGGCGAGCCCCCACTTGGCCGCTGTCTCAAAAGAGGCGATGGCGGCGCGCAGTTTGATGGAAATAAGTTCGGTTTGACAAAGCGAAATTACGATATCGGCGTTGATGACCAACCCCTTATCGAGGACACGTTCCACCACATCGGCTAAACTCTCCCCATGAGTTGAATGTTGCATGGCGAACTTCCTTCCTTAAATTTCCTCTCGCTCTTCCGTTGCGTAACTTCGTTCGCGGGAAGCGGTTTGAGCAAAACTCACAATCTCAAGGGTCGGATCGAGCACCACGGTGTAGACGTTTCTGTCAAAGATTGTAGGATGTCCCAATTTTTTGAGGTATTCGTTGAGTTCTGTTACCTCAACTTTTGCCTCCCAATTGGCTTCAAACTTCGCCATCTTGATAAAACGTATCATTTCCCGCTCTTTTCCAAGCTCCGTTGCGAGAAAATCAACGACCTTTTGTTGTGCTTCATGGATACCAAACATAACTTTACTCCTGCCTTTCTTGAATTTCCGAAAGTCTCTTCAGTAGCTCTACTTCTTTTGCCTCGTATTCTTGCTCGGCAATCTCGCCCATATCGAGTTTGGCTTGAAGGGTCATGAGTTCCTCTTGAATCTTGTCGGGATCAAAGAGCTCCTTGTCGGCCATGGTTCGAAGTTTCTCGCCGAGCCATTTAACCCCCTTGATGGGGGCAAGCAATAGGTCATCCAACAGAAACATTTTTTTCTCCTTGCACCGTGGCGTGGCTTGGCTCTTCTCGCCACTTGATAACGATTTCTACAAAATTGAACGGCGGCACAGGGCCGACATACTTGAACTGCAGCAGGCCTTTGTATTTTTCATCCAGGGACAAAACCTTGGCGCTCAAGGCTGGCTCAACACCCTTTTTGAGCAGGAACGCCGCGTTTAAAATCATGGCATCTCCCAGCGTGTTATTTTTCTTCGACCGAGTTGCGAGTGGAACAAGTTCTGCCATCAAGGCGTCGACCATGGCTTGGTTCTTTTGCTGGATCGCCGTTTGAACCCAATGCCCAATGTCAACCAGTTCAATGCGTCTCTCTGCTTCGGTCTGCAAAAGGATTTTCTTTTTTTTCTCTAAAATCTTTTCATCGGTTTCACCTATCTCACGAAAAATACGGTCGAGGTTTGTCCACCGAACTCGCAACCCATATTCCTCTTTCCCTTCGATTTCGGCGAATTCTTTCCGAAACTCCTGCGCCTTGGGTACGAGCACCTCGTCAACAATCTTTTCCTTGCGCTCCGTCATGGTGCAAAACCGGACCGGCAGCACCGAACGCCCCTGCATCACTGTTTCATTCACCTTTTGGTGAGCGATCAAATAGTCGCGCACCAGTGGATACTTTTTCATCGGTTCCTCGGAAACCACCGCGGCAAACTCACCGCCGGGTACCACAAAGACCGCGCTGGTACCATGAATCCCAAGGCAGTTCCATTTCATTTCCCCGCGGTTTTCAATGATGCAATAGAGCCAAAGTCCATTCATAAATTCTCACTCCCAATGCATTTCTAGATTAACAAAACTAAACGGAGGAATCGGGCCAATATATTTAACATCAATCCGTTTATGATGCTCCCGCCCCATTTTGTCTACCTGCGCATCAAACTCGCCAAGCCACGCCTTATCTATCAGGAAGGAAGCGGTGACGACCATGTCTTCTGTCTTGTTTTCTTCCTCCTTGAATCGGACCGACATTTTTTTTAGGGGTCGAAGATATTCCTCCCCCTCAACCGCTTTTTTTTCTTCTAGGGCGACTTCGACCATTTGTCCGGCCTGGATCAGGCCTTGCATGTCTTTGCCGCCCCCTGTTTTAATTTCTTTTATCTTGCGGTTTTCAAGGGTCATTTCCTCGTAAATCTCTTTCATGTTTTTCCAAATGATTTTGATCCCGATCTCCACCTTTCCCTCTAAATCTTTTAGGCTGTTTTTGAGTTGACGCTCGTTGTCCTCCAAAAAAGAGAGTATCTCATCGGTTGATTCGGCCACGGTGCAAAATCGCATGGGAAGAATTGTGTAGTCTTCTGCCACTTTTTCAATCACGCGGGTATGGGTCGTGAGGTTTTCTTTGGAAAGGGTGTAGTGATCCAGCGAGGCATCGCTGATCACCGCGGCCAATCCTTGAGTGCCCACCGTAATCACTTCACTTTCACCCCCTCCCATTCCTATGGGCCCAAAATTTGGGGCTTCGTCGGTTGCGATAATTCCATACATATATTTTCCTTCATGCCGCACAGTGCGACTCCTGTTGTGCTGCGCAGACCTCCAACCGTGAAAAACTCTCTACCGCGGCCCTTTCGAGCGACTTGGGTCCGTCTTTGCAATAGTCAGCGACCATTTCATAGGCCTTGTTGATGTCTTCAAACCCAGCCTCGTTTTGAGAAGGTTTTAAACAGTGATCCGGATGAAACTCTTTAGATAATTGTCGGTAGATTTTTTTGAGTTCTAATAATTCGGTCCGGCCGTTTAAACGAAGCATGGCGGCCGCCTGTTGAATCTGGACGGGGTCAAACCGTTTGATCATGATCGTTGCAAAACTATAAGGGGGGAGGGGACCCACGCATTTGAAATGGATTTTTCCACCAAAATGGGCATCTACTTTTTCGAGCTTTGTCATAAAATTCTTTTCTTCTTGATGGGGGACTAGAAAAGATGAATTGAGGATCATGGTGTCATTCAACAGATCGTGAGGAGCGACATTATAGTTGAAAAGGGCCTGGGTAATTTCGCCTTTCCATTGTTCGGCCCTTTGTTTTAGGGCCTTGGCAAGGAGCATGCCCACAAAGGCCACGTCGCCGTTGGTGTGGCCGTGGGTTACTGCCTTTTTACACGCAGCGATTTCAGGATCTTCTTCGGCAATCTCCTGGAGGGTTTTTTTCACATCCCAAGTTGCGATGACGTCGATTTCGGTGCAGCCTTTCATTTGCCCCATGAGTTTGGTTAGCGCTTCTCTTCCCTCTTGCAAAATCCGGGTTGCTTCCGATTCATCCTTTAGGGTCGTTCCGAATTTGAAGGGAAGGACAAAAAAACGTTTCATGACGGTCTCGAGTGTTTGTTGGTGGGACAGGAGAAGCCCCACCAGTTTTTCTTTCGGCATGTGAAAAAAATCTTCTTGGGGTGAAGGGCCCACCATAGCCGCCAGCCTCCCCGCGGGCAAAATCTCTACCTGCTGGCGGTCAAAGCCGATTGGCCCTAGGGCGACCTTGTCTTGGCTATCAATGACCCCGTAAAGATACAGACTCATGTCGCGTCCCCCTTCTTCTTTGCGGCAGCGTCAAAATGTGCCTTGCGGACCCAAAATTTTTCGGCCTTTTCGTTGGCATCTTTTGGATGGGCCCCGATAAACTCCCGAATGGCAAGGGTGATGGCCTGTTTGCAGATGGCCTCGATCTCTGCCCCGCTCATCCCTTCCGTTTCCCGAGCCAATTTGGACATGTTGATCCCTTGCTCCATGGGCCTGTCTCGGGTGTGGATCTTGAAGATAGCCTCCCTTGCGTCAATGTCGGGGAGGCCCAACTGAATCAAGTGATCAAAGCGCCCGGGCCTAAGGATGGCCGGATCAATCAGGTCTGTTCGATTGGTGGCGCCAAGCACAACCACCCCTCTCAATTCTTCCAGCCCATCCAACTCGGTTAAAAATTGGCTGATCGTTCGGCCCATGACCCCCGAATCTCCCTCTCCGGAACTCCGCCGTGGCGCAATTGAATCCATCTCGTCGAAAAAAAGGATGCAAGGGGCCGCGGATTTTGCCTTCTTGAAGACTTCGCGGATTCCCTTTTCAGACTCTCCAATCCATTTAGAAACAAGCTCAGGGCCCTTGATAGAAATAAAGTTGACCTCCGATTCGGTGGCCAGGGCCTTGGCGAGCAAGGTCTTTCCTGTCCCCGGCGGTCCCCCCAACAGAATTCCCTTTGTTGGTTTGAACCTAGCCTTTTCGAAAAGTTTGTCGTAGCGCAGCGGCCATTCGACGCTTTCCCTCAAAATCATTTTTGCGTTGTCAAGTCCGCCGATGTCGGCCCAGTGGACGTTGGGTACTTCAATGGAGACCTCGCGAATGGCTGAGGGTTCCACCTCATTGAGTGCTTGCATGAAGTGAGTGTGATTTACCTCGAGTGATTCGATAACGTCGTAGGGGACATCTTCGAGGGTGATATCTCCCTTCTCCATCGATTCGCGCAGACAGCTCATCGCTGCTTCGCGGGCGAGGGCTTCGAGGTCTGCGCCAACGTAGCCATGAGTGATGTCGGCGAGTCGCTCCAGGCTGACGTCTGCGGCCATGGGCATGCCGCGGGTGTGGATCTCAAGGATCTTCAAGCGTCCGTCGCGGTCTGGAATTCCGATGACAATCTCGCGGTCAAAGCGGCCGGGTCGCCGCAATGCCTGGTCCAACAGATCGGGCATGTTGGTCGCCCCGATGACAATCAATTCACCGCGGGATTTCAGCCCATCCATGAGATTTAAAAGTGTTGCCACAATCCTTTTTTCCACCTCTCCCTGCACATTGGCCCGCTTTGGGGCCACCGAGTCGATCTCGTCGATGAAGATGATCGCTGGGGCATTGCGCGAGGCTTCCGCAAAAATGCTTCTTAAATGTTGCTCTGACTCGCCATAAAATTTGTGGACAATCTCGGGGCCTGCCACGGTGTAAAAATTGGCATCCGATTCGTGGGCCACCGCGCGGGCAATCAGCGTTTTTCCGGTACCCGGAGGTCCGTAAAGCAGAACCCCTTTGGGAGGATCAATGCCCAAACGCTCAAAAATTTGTGGGCTTTTGAGGGGCAGCTCGATCATCTCGCGAACCCGTTGAATCTCTTTTCCCAAACCTCCAACGTCTTCGTAGGAAATGGTTGCCTGGTCTGATTCACCCTTTGCTTCCTCTCTGCTTTTGGGTTCTTCGACCTTGATGGATGTCTGTGGTGTGACTAAAACAATGCCTTCAGGAGCGGTTTGGATCACATGAAATTGCCGAGTTCTTGAACCAAACAGGGCCACCTGTACCTTGTCACCTTTGGCCACTGGAAGCCCTTCAACCATGCGCCCCAGATAGCGGGTCTGTCCTGATGGATCGACCAAGCCTAACCGGGACAGGGTCTTGAGCGTTACGGATTTGGCTGGTTCAAAATTCCCCGGTGTCACCCGCACTTTTTCATCAAGACCGACCTTGGCATTTTCGCGCATAATTCCATCAATTTCGATCATCCCACGACCGCGGTGGTCTGAGAAGGTTGGCAGCACCTTGGCGCCAACGGTTCTTTCCCCCTTGATATGGATTACCTCTCCCACCTTTACGCCCAATTTCTCCATTTCCGCAGGGTCGATTCGTGCCACTCCACGCCCCACGTCTTTGGAGAGGGCCTCCCCGACACGAAGGGTCGCGCTTTTTGCTTCTGCCGTTTTTTCTTTGCGCTCGGGCATCATTTGACCTTCTTTTTGAGCTTGAGTTCCAACACACCGTTCGTGAATCTTTTTTCCTCGCTTGCTGGGTCGATTTTATGGGTGAGAAGGATCTCTTTGGAATATTTCTTGTTACCGGTTGTCGAAATCTGAACGATGTCGTCTCCTTGAATCTCACAAACCAGTTCAGGCTCTGAAACCCCCGGGAGTTCCACGACAATCCGCACAAAGCCGCCTTCGTCAAAAATATCCGTGAGGGGTTCGCGTGCCTCCTCCACGGTGGGTCCGGCGGGCTTTTGTTTTTTGACCGATTGCGCTGAGGGTTTGAATTTTGACAAATCACCAAACGGTTGGACCACCGGCCTTGCGGCGCCTCCCGGCCCGGTCATGGTCTTGATCGAAAAACCATAGACCCCATTGACGTCTTTTTGCCCATTGACCCCAAACGTCCCACTTTTTTCGATCCCTCCCGTCTTGCCAAGTTTATCGGCAAGTTCGATGAGGCTACCGAGCCCTTTGAAAAACCCGCCAAGTAGCCCCTTGCCACCAAGCTCAATTTCAGCATCTGGTTTCTGATTTTCTTTTTTGTGAGCATTTTTTTTAGCCATAAACTTGCCTCTTAGTATTTCATAGAAAACATTTTGGTAGATGTTGTTTGGGCGGATGTTGCCTCATCATGAGTCTTGGCGCGACTTCGACGAGGGGTGTGCGTGCCGCTCAGCAGGCTGTATTTTTTGCTGCTAATATCGGTTTCTACCTCGATCTCTTTTAACACCTTGTTGATCTCCTTGAGCCGGGTTTCAATGGAACGTTTTTTATTCACCATGCTCTCTCGCTTCACAGTCAGCATATAGAGGCGGTTTGCCTCGTGGGCAAGTTCGCCACCCAAGCTTGCCAGGTGTTTGATACGTGAGGTCCCCTTGATCGAAGCACAGCCCCGCTGTGGTCTGGCTAAAATACTCATAAACGTCCTCCTGATTTTTTATTCATGCGTGACCATTCCCATTTTTGCAGTACTGGTCGATCGCCTTTAAAACAATGTCTTTCACTTTTTTTGCGGTTGTCTTGCTACCGATCCGCGATGTCTCGGAAGTAAGAATATCCAAACAGATTTGTCGAAAGATGGGATCGGTCTTGTCAATCTTGACACGGCCCTTGTAGGAATAGACCGCCTTGGCAATCATCAGACAACCACGAACGGTGGGAGCAAACTCGTATTGCCCCGAATCCCGCACACTCCGTACGATGTCAACAATCTTGGCCGCATCGACAAGCGGCGTCCCCGATTTTTTTTGGGTGATTTTCATCTCGGATTCACGATCGAAGGACTCAAGGTCGAGGGTCACCAATCGATCACGGAGGGCATCCTGAGACCGATGTACCCCAGCATATTCTTCGGGATTGCTGGTAAAAATGGCGTGAAAATCGGGGTGAACTTTGATGATCTGTTCCCCTTGCCCACGGCTGGTTGGGAAATTCAAGACCCCTTCTTGCAGAACCGAAAGGAGCACATTGTTGGCCTCTGGGCGGGAACGGGTAAATTCGTCGTAAACCAGGGTGTAGCCGTTTTGGCAGGCATGGGTCAGCCTGTTGTCGACCCACTCCCTGGAGGCATCCTCTTCGACTTTCAAGACCGAGGAAATAAAATTGTCGCGCAAACTTCTCCTATGATAGCCGATCTCTCCTCCAATCAAATGAGTGGTAGAAAGTTCTTCATCTCCCTGCAGCCATACCACCGGTCTGTTCAAGAACTCGGCAAGACGCAATGCCAAGGTCGTTTTGCCGGTCCCCGCGATACCGCGTAGATGAACCGGAAAACCGGCCTTTAGATAATGCATGGCCCGATCCAAGACACCTTTGATAAAAGAGGTTTCGATAAAACCTTCGCCGGCCTTGGGCTGCACGACGGTCATGGCCCCTTGATCAACTTCCATAGCAAGCCTCCCCCCGATTCCCTGGTTTCAGTTTCCATCCCTGTCCCTTTGCAATCGTGACACAGGTGGAACTTGTTTTTTAATGATTTGGCAATACGGACTACCCCGCGGCCGTGGCAAAAGGCACAAACGATCTTTTCCGATTGATTCATGTCATCCCCCAGGGAGGATCAACCATCCGCCTTCAAGCGCGGAGGGGTGACCTTCCGTGAAAAGGCATCTTAGTTACTTAGAGCGAGATGCCTTCTGTTTTGCTGCATTGACGGCGTTTTTTAAATTACGGCGCTTGGCTTGCATCGTCTTCTCAACCTTTTCCCACGCTCGATGCGCGGCCGTGCAATCCTGATGGACTGTCCGTTGTTGTTTTTGGAATTTGTGCTGCAGAGCCTCAACGGTTCCGGTCAAGTCGTCCACAAAGGCGCCGAGATCGGCTCGGAGCTTGTTTCCCATGGCCTTCTGCTCCTTGGCGAACTTGTTCTGGAGCTTATGGGTGTCCAGCTTCAAGTTCTTCACATCAACGATATTCTTTCCGAGGAAGTTCACTCTGGCATCAAAAGCGCCCAGAAAATCCTCCCCCAAATTTACGAATTGTTCTGCGAGTCCCATATCATTAACCATCCTTTCTTGTGTTAGCCATTTCCCATGGCCGCTACCTGTTTGTTGTCCGCACCAAAAAGTTCCGTCTCGAGATCACCAATGACCTTCTTGAATTCCCTGGCCGATACCAGAGTGTTGGCCTCAAGCGCCTCAAGGGCGGAGCGGATCTTTTCCTGCTCCCGTTGAAACGCAAAAATCTCTTCCCTCGCTTCATCGATTAGCCTGGAAAGCCCTTCCTTGCACCGTTCCACCTCTTGGAAGATGCCAGCCTCGAGAGAGTGTTTAAGCCTCGCGGCGAGCCCCCTCTGCTTTTTTAGGGATTCCCTGATGAGCGTCTTGATTTCGGATTCTCGGCTCAACTGGAACGCGAGAATCCTGCCCATGATCCCATCGAAGTCTTTCCTTCGAAGGCTTCCAACTAAGGTCAAGGCATTGCGAAGCCGCCCTTGAACCGCTTCTTGCTCGCGACGATAGCCGTCGAGAAGTTCAAGCCCCTGCTCAATCAGGCGACCCACGGCGTTGACCCCCAATTCAAACGAGGCCACAACGCCCTCTGCTAAGCTTCGGATCTCTTCAGGTACGGGCACCACACTGCTCCTTGGTATTCAAGGTTCAGACGGTTTGGCAAACGGAGCCTTCGTTTTAAAGCGAAGGGTTCGCTCGGCAAACCCCCTTGAAACTTTTATTTAGGCAGGTTGAGCAGCGCTGGTTGTTAAGCCAATCGCTTCGGCATATTTCAAATAGGTCTCGACCCCGGCGACCACGACCCTGGCCTCGAGAGATAGGAATTCGATCCCCACGAGCGAAAGCCTTGCCCAAGCATCAATTACGATCCCTTTGTCAAGGATGCGATCGATAACTTCTGCAAGTGACGAACTAGCCATTGATTTTTGCACGGCCATAACTACCCCCTTTTTTTGTCCTTCACCTCACAAGGTGAAAGGACGGTTTTTATGATCAGACGTTTTGTCTTCAATATAGTCTAGATGGTCTAGCAATTAACGTGCCAGGTCAGTAAAGGTGGAAGGCATGCAGGGTTCGTAACATCGATAAGTGGTTGTGCTGTTTGTTTTTAAACGGCCAAAAAATTGATGAATGACGCCATGGTGGAAAGTAAAAGCTAAGGTGGAAATTAAAAATTTTGAGTAAAAGGGTTCTCAATTGGGAAGGGGCCTACTCGATTCACTGGGGTCACTTATTCTAAGGTCTGTAATGAGCCGCGGTAGTTGCCTAATTAAAAAATGGGGTATTGAAAGCAGCTTGTATGAGATTTTTTCGCCCGTTGAAAGTTTGACGAATATTGTTTCAAGACAAATATTTCCATCATAAACCCTGACGGATATTGGCGGTTTATAGAGGGTATTAAATCTGTGCAATGACGCAAGTGTCGTTCCCTTGCCAGATTTTACCTCAATCGGTATTATGAAATTTTCGTGTGGCAGGATAAAATCCACATCGGCCGTAGACGTTCTGTTTTCAGAAACCCAGAAGAACAATTCCGGCTTTTTTGCAGAGCTGGTCAGTGCAAGAATTTCTTGGGCAACAAACTGTTCAACTAAGCCACCACCATAAACGGAAGACAAGAGAGGAGATTCCATAATGTCTTTTGTAATTCTATTTCTGTTTTGTGCAAGCCCCACATCTAGATAAAAAAGTTTGGGATGAATTTTCGTGCGCGGAGCAAGAGGAAACCGTGCTGAAGTTATTGCATTCACTTTTGTTATAAGCATGGCTTTTCGTAAAAGTTCCACGCCCTTTGAAACCTGTTGGGGGGTAAGAATAGTAGCATTGAGTTTTGAATAATTGATTTGCCTTCCAATCCACTTTGGGATCTCACCAAATATCAACTCAAGATGTGACGTGTCAAATCGCGATTGATACTTCCTAAAATCTTCTTCCAGAGTTTTTACAAGATTTTCTGCCGTTTTTTGGGCCTCCATCATGCTGGAGGTCAGAAGAAACTTTTTTATAGGTTCTGGCATGCCACCTATTATCAAATAATCGCGGTAAAAATTTCGTAGTTTGTCTGCCACGACACCGGACAACACATCATTGTGCCCGACACCATTGATGAATCTCAAAATTCTTTCCTCCCCTATGGCCTCGAGATATTCCTCAAAAACCAAGGGATACAAATACATCATCTCAACCCTTCCGACGGGAAATGACCTTATTTGTTCATCCAGAATAAATTCAAGCAGCGACCCTGCGGCAATAACGTAATATTTTGGGAATTCTTCATAGAAGTATCGGAGCTTTGTGATAGCATCGGGACATGCCTGTATTTCGTCAAGAAACAACAGTGTATTTTCAGGTTCTATTGAAACATTTTTGGTAATCTCGATTTGGTTCAGAATACTTTTTATTTGATCTTCTGATGAGAAGAGTTTTCTCATGGATGATTCTCTTTCGAAATTTACGACTACGACATTTTTAAACTCTCTCCTTCCAAACTCTTCAATTAAGAAACTTTTTCCGACTTGTCTTGCCCCACGAACAATCAGCGGTTTGTGATCGATCTGTCTTCTCCACCGCGAAAGGTCTGAAGACAGAAATCTAGGGAAATACATAGGTTACACCTCTAACTCAACTGAATTATACCCTATCTAGATGAAGTAGTCACCCAAATTATAGGCAGCATGATATTTCACGACAGATATTGAGAGTGTTGAAAAATGTCATTCCCGCGAAACATGCCCTCGACCCCGATCGGGGGGCGGGAATCCAGTGTTTTCAAGAATTTATGGATCCCCGTTTTCACGGGGATGACAATTTACGACCAATGACTGACCGATTACAAGCCATTCAACATTTCAACTGCTTTGAGTAATTTCTTCTTAAACGGGATGATTGCTTTAATTCCTCGTCGTTCGCGTAAGCCCTCCAACCCGGCTTTATGCAAGCAATTTTGAATCTTAAACAGTTTCACTTATGACCCTTTTTTAGACTATCAATGAAACAGAAATAAAAGACAATTTTTAAAGCCAATATGAGTATCAGAAACGTATTCCAGCCAATTAGCAACTAAAATAGTCTTAATTGGCTAAAAACGTAAAGCATAAATTAAGCCAATTAGTATCATTTTATTGACTATTTGGCTGGATTTCTGTAAGTTGTACCTGCCATGAAATCCAAACGAATCAATGCAAATAAACAATTCATAGGCCGGGAATTTGAACTTTCGAAACTCGCTCAAATAGCTGATACCAACGAAGCATCTATTGTTGTGGTATACGGCAGGCGCAGGGTCGGCAAAACAGAACTTGTCGAACAGGCCTTTAGAAACCGGAACATCATAAAATTTGAAGGGGTCGAAGGCGAGCACAAATTCAGCCAGATGAAGCACGTGCTTTCACAGTTTTCTGAATATGCTGGAGATCCTCTTATTGCCAAGCTTAACCTCAGAAGCTGGGCAGAGATATTTCAATTGATTGCAAAATATACCTTAAAGGGGGAATGGACCCTATTTCTAGATGAATTGCAATGGTTGGCATCCTATCGCAGTCAGCTAATAGCCGAACTTAAATATGTCTGGGATAACTATTTTAGGCAAAATAGATCGCTGGTCCTTGTTCTGTGTGGTTCATCTCCGTCATTCATCATCAACAAAGTTCTTCATTCCCGTGCTCTTTATAACCGGTCCCAGCACGAAATACATTTGCAGGAATTTGACCTCCATGAAACGAAGTCATTTCTCGGAAGCAGGCGTTCTAACCGGGAGGTCATGGATGCTTATCTGACCGTAGGAGGCATACCGGAATATCTGAAATATCTGAACCGTGAGTCGTCAGTCTTTTTGGGGTTGTGCAAAAATACATTCGTATCGGGAAGTTTCTTCTCGAATGAATACCAAAGAATTTTTACAAGCAGGCTGGGCTCAAACAGAGATTATCTTAAAGTTATTAGATTTCTAAGCAGAGAAAGGTTTGCTGCAAGACAGGAGATTGCAAAACATATCAAGTGTGAGACAGGAGGAACACTGACTGCCTTATTAAAGGATTTGGAGCTTTGCGGATTCATAACAAGATATGTCCCATATAATCTGGATGAACAAAGTCTGCTTACAAGATACGGTATCAGCGACCAATATCTGCAATTTTATTTTAAATTCATCGAGCCGGTCTATGGAGAAATACAAAACGGTAGCTTTAATAAAAATCCAGCCCTTCCTATCAACACCGATACATACCTAAAATGGCTGGGGTATAGTTTTGAACGCCTCTGTAGAAAGCGGCATCGCCTTATTGCCAAATTGCTTGGATTTGAATCGGTCATATATAAGGCAGGGGCTTTCTTTAATCGCCAGTCACATACTCAAGATAAAGGATTTCAAATAGACCTTGTTTTTGACAGGTCAGACAGGGTCATCACAATATGTGAGATAAAATATTTGCAATCAAAGGCAACGCGCAGGATTATTGCGGACTTCGAACGTAAACTGGAATTGTTTCCAAACCCAAAAAAGGCTACTATTAATAAGGTTCTTATTACCACAGAGGGTGCCGACAATGAACTGACAAGTTATTTTGACAGAATACTGACACTTGATGATATTTTCTTGGCATAAGGGGTAAAAATTACATTTTTCACCGTATCAATAGATTATGCAAGAGGTCTGATTTTTAAACTCCGTATTCCTTCACCTTATTGTAGAGCGTTTTTCGTGAGATGCCGAGCAGGCGCGCAGCCTCTTCATAATGCCCCTGGGTGCGGTGTAAGGCATTTTGGATAAGGCTCTTCTCCACTTGAATGGCAATTCGGCGTGAGGCTTCTAGGAGGGGGAGATTGGGTTCCAAGGGGAGGGTAATTTCATGAAGGGGGGCTTTTTTTTCTGGCTGACAAACTTCAAGAGGAAGATTGGCTACTTCGATCTGGCCAGTGGCGATGACGCTGGCTCGCTTTAAAGCATTTCTCAACTCCCTTACATTTCCGGGAAATGAATAATTTTGCAGTCGTTCCAAGGCCTCTGGGGTAATCCCTTCAATTTTTTTCTCGAGTTCTAAACCAAATTCAGCAACAAAATGCGCACAAAGCAGGTGAATATCTTCGGGTCTTTCTCTTAAAGGGGGGAGGTGGATGGGGAATTCGTTAAGTCGATACAACAGATCTAATCTAAAACCATTTTCTTTAGACGACCGAGCTAAATCAATATTGGTTGCTGCGATAACCCGTACCGATGTTTTAATGGGTTTTCTCCCCCCGACCCTTTTGAGTTCATGGGTTTCAAGAAAGCGAAGGAGCTTGGATTGAACGCTGGGAGGAATATTCCCTATCTCATCTAAAAAGATGGTGCCGCCGTCAGCCATTTCAAAATGTCCCGGTTGAGAAGACACCGCACCCGTGAAAGAGCCTTTTTCGTGCCCAAAAAGCTCACTTTCAATAAGCGTCTCAGGAATGGCGGCACAATCGACAGGAATAAAGGGCCCATTAGCACGCTTTGAGAGATGATGAATAGCATTGGCAGCCAGTTCCTTGCCAGTTCCCGATTCACCCAAGAGCAAGACATTCACATTGGTAGGGGCCACAGAATGAATCAATTTAATGACCTCTTGGATTTTTTCGGATTGACCCATGAGCATCTTTAACGTTTCAGATTCACCCAGCGTGGTTCTCAGCTTGTTCATTTCATCATACAGCCTTCTTTGGGTGATGGCCTTATCAAGGAGGGTTTTAAGTTCTTCGTTATCAAAGGGTTTTGGCATGTAGTGAAAGGCCCCTTGTTTCATGGCCTCAACGGCGGTTTTCACGGTTTCGTAAGCGGTTAACATAATCACAGGTAGGTGAGGATCTTTTTCACGGATCTCCTTTAGAACAGCGAGCCCGTCTTGGTTGCCCAGCTTGAGATCCAACAGAGCGGCGCAGGGCGATTCCGTCTGCATCAGTGATAAGACGGAACCAGGAGAAGTGGTCCAAATGACACGATACCCTTCTTTGGTGAGCACTTTTTCCAGTGTGCGGCAAAGATCTTCTTCGTCATCAATGATGAGAATGGTTTCCATTAAGAAGCCGCAGGGAACTTTATGGTGAAAACAGTTCCCTTTCCAACCCGGCTCTTCACATCAATCGCTGCCTTGTGGTCATCGAGTATCGACTTGACCACCCAGAGCCCCAGCCCCGTTCCCTTGCCGATCTCTTTTGTGGTGAAAAAGGGGGTGTAAATCTTGTCGAGATTCTTCGAATGGATTCCAAGCCCCGTGTCACTGACGATGACCTCGACTGAGCCCTTCTGATCGGTTCGCACCTCCACCCGCAATTTGCCCCCTTTGGGCATGGCCGCCTGGGCATTCCAGATCAGGTTCATGAGGACCTGCTGCAGTAGGTTGTCATCGGATAGGACGTGGGGAATTGTTTCGGTGAATCGTTTTTCCACGGTGATGTTGGAGAGTTTGAGCTGGCGTTCCACCATCTTGATGGAATGGTTGACGACCGTTGTAAGATCAACCGGTTTTCGGACCACCCCGTTTACGTGGGTGTAGGCCAAGAGATTCTTGATGATTCCCCCGCAAAAGTGGGCCTCTCGGTAGAGAAGGTTTAAGGTCTCCCGGATTTCGTTCATCTCCTTCTTGCGAATCTTCTTATTCAGGACATTCTCCAAAAGATACTGGGTGTGCGAGGAAATAATGGCCAGGGGGTTGTTGATCTCGTGGGCCGCCCCAGCGGTGAACTGACCCAAGAGAGACATCTTCTCCGTTTGACGGATCTGATTCTCCAGAAGGCGTTTCTCGGTTACATCCTTGAAGATGCAGAGGACTGCCTTCTCGCCTTCGTGGCGGATACCACTGGCCGTCATGCTTAAGGTTCGCGTTTTTCCCTTCTCAAGGGGGATACAAAGATCCTTGAAATCAACTGGGCCCAGCATAATTTTCTCAAGGCCGTCCTTCAGGGTCTTCTTAGATCTCTTTGGGAAAAGATCGACAAGAGACATCTTTCTCAGCTGGTGCCTCATCTTAAGGAGGAGATGCTCCGTCTGACGGTTGCACTCCAGGATCCTTCCCCCGCCGGGGCGGCAGACCACAACCCCGTCTGGGGAACCCTCGAACAGGGCCTGGTATTTCTCCTCGGAGACCTTGACCCTTTCCCCTAGTGTGGCGATCTTCATCCTGATCCCACCCTTCTCGAACTCTTCGTCGAGTTTCTGAATCTTTCTTACCTCAAGAAACGGCCTGGCGGCCGAGAGGAGCTCCTCTTTGACTTGGGGTCGGTTCATCCTAGGGAGTATACCTCCAAAATCTTGTGGGGGAAACATTTTTTTGTCAAACCAGATTGTGAAGGGCCCCGAGGGTTTCTCCGATAAGGTTGAGTTCTTGCCTTGCTTCGCGCGCCCATGCCTCGTGACCTAGCTCTGCCCACTCGCAGAGTCCAGAGAATGTCTCTCGGATGAGGATCCCCTCATTCACCACCTCGCGGTTGGCAACCCGTGCGAAGATATCGGCATATTTTCCCGAGAGCAGGTCTTCGATCGTGGTTTCGGAGGCAAATAGCCCCTTCCGCGTGATGGCCCCCAGTCGGATGAGTTCTTTTACACCGGCCTTGACCTTTGCTTTGACCACCTCTGCCTTGAAGAAGCCCTGGAGGCTCTCCCTCATCTTTTTCTTAAACTCCTTTAAGACAAATTCGGCCACGATCTTTCGAATATTCGCAAACTGCCTATCGAAATCGGTTGGCGAACTCCTTCCCAAGATCGCTCGTTTCATGACGCGGGCGGGTTCGAGGTGGATCGGGACGGAGAGGATCTCACCTGCGTGTTTGTCCGAGATCTTAAATTTTAGATCGATGACCAGACCCTCGAGGGCCTTCTCGAGATGGTCTCTTTCCTTGTGGGGTAGGTTCATGAAGGGTCGGTCGATGTCACTTTCGGCAGAAAGGAGGGTCTTTAAGATCCCCCCACCGGAGGGGTCCCCCTGAAAGAGGAGGTGGGCGAATTGATAAAGGGGTTCTAATCGGCGGCTGTCGAGGAGGTTCCAGTTGACATGGAGGGGGGCAAACCCAGGAGGTTTTTTCATAGGCTAGAGATTATAAACCGTTTTGATTGTTTGAAAAGGGAGTCGGTAGATGACATAAGTGAGTTCGTAATCCTTCTTTAAAAGCGGCTCGATCTTGTGCCTGACCCCCATGAAAAGAAGGACTGTCTCTCCGTCTTGCAAGGTCTCCTGCACCCTCCGAACAATGAATTGATCCCTTTCCGCCAGGAGGGCATCACTTTGGGCCCGATAGGGGGTCGCATGGGACGCATCGGAGGAACCGCTAAACGCCTGAGAGAGGAGGTCGTACTCTTTCAAGAGGAGCCCCGGGTCTTCTGTCCCTTCGAGACGGGCGCCCCGCTTCATGAACCCGAGCAGAAGACGATGGTTCATGCTCCCTTTCAAGGCCAATTGTCGGACAATCTCTTCTTCCCTGCCGCAGACCGGAAGGGCATCTTGATAGATGCGCACCTTCTCCCACGGAAGTGCGAGATCGAGGAGCTTTTTTTGCAGACCGGCCCACATCTCTTGGATCGAGCGAACCTTCTCCCCATGCCCCTCACCCGACTGGATGAGGGAGACTTCCCTCTCGGTGTGGAGGATAGGAACGTAAAAAAGGCGCCTCACATCGCCCCCCCGCCGGATGCGGGATCGAGGACTTCTTCGATGAGCCGCTGCAGGTGATGGAGGTCAAACGGCTTTGCCACAAAGTCGGAAATGTTAAGCTCCGAGGCCTCACGAATGAGCCCGGCGGTACCATAGCCTGTCAGCATCACGACCCTTGTTTTTTTGTCCCTCTTGCGAAGTTGCTTTAGGGTTTCAAACCCGTCCAGCTTCGGCATTCGCATATCCAGGACGATGAGATCGGGTTTTTCTTTTCGAGCAACCTTCAACCCTTCTAACCCCGAGGCGGCTGTGAAGACCTGGTACCCCCTCTTCGGGAAAAATTTTGCAAACACCTCGAGGAGTTCCCTCTCGTCATCAATCATCAGTAGGGTCGTCATTTCTTCCTTCCTTCCTTCCTTCCTTCCTTCCTTCCTTCCTTCCTTCCTTCCTTCCTAGAGACTGCCAGGACCTTTTTGGCAATGGAGACAAGCTCTCCTTCCTGGAACGGCTTGTAGAGAAAGAAGTTCACCCCCCCTGCCTTCACAAAATCCCCTTCGCGACCGCCAAAACCGTCGGGACGGCCAGAGACCAAGACCACCTCCGTTTTCGGAGAAACTTCTCTAACCTTCTTACAGGTCTCCACCCCATCCATCCCCGGCATCCAGAGGTCGACTAAGGCCAGGGCAAAGTTTTGCAGTTTGGCATTTCGAACCGCCTCCTTTCCTGAGCCGGCGATCGTTACAGAATAGCCCGCCTCTTTCAACTCCTCCCTCACCGCGATCCCCACAACACGGTCATCATCTACCACCAAGATCTTTTCACCCTTAGACAAACGCCTCTTATTAAGCATATTTCCCCCTTCCACCCCTTTTAGGAAAGTTCTTTTTCAGAACCTTCTTTGTGAATCGACCAATATCAAGCGTGATCGGCTTGTCGATGATCATATCACATTCGCCGACTTGAAAGGCCTCCTGCTTTCTCATCTCCAGTTCTTCGTGAAGCCCAGACATGAGAACGATCTTCATTCGAGGATCGATTTGCTTGAGTCGCCTTGCCGTCTCGATACCGTCCATGGGGTCCATGATGAGGTTGACATACGCAAGATCAAACTGCTTTTTCCCTAAGATGCGAAGTGCATCGCTCCCTCTACACGCGGTCTGTACGCGATACCCCTCTTCAAGAAGCTGCTCCTTGAGTGCGAGGCAGACGACAGGATCATCATCCACAATGAGAATCCCGTTTAGCGTCATTGCACCCCCTCGATGGGCAATCGGATCGTAAAGGTTGTTCCCTTGCCCACCTCCGAATCCACCTCAATCGTCCCCCCATGATTTTTGACGATCGTATAACTAATAGAAAGCCCAAGGCCGGTTCCCTTACCAGGCTCCTTGGTCGTAAAAAAAGGATCAAAGATTTGCTGCAGGTGCTCCTTCTGGATCCCGTGGCCGCTGTCCTCGAAAAAGACCTCCACACTCTCCTTGTTCTCTGAAGGACGAGTCCCGATGATGAGTTCTTTTCTGGTGGGCGGCGTGGTCGAATTCAGGGCGTCCCGCGCATTGGTGATCATGTTCAAAAAAACCTGTTGGAGCTGACGCCGGTCGCCTCGGATCTGAGGCAACCGTGAGAAACGCTTGGTGACTTTTGTCCCCTTCCGATTCAACTGATATTGAATGAATCTCAAGGTCCTTTCGATACAATTTCTGAGGTCGAAACTCTCCACTTTGCCCTCCGACGGCCGTGCGAATGCCGAGAGTTCGGTCACGACCTTCGCTGCGTGAACGGCGGCCTCATGGATGTCTTTCAGAAGGCGGTTGAACTTTTTTGTCCCTTTTGTCCTCTTGATCAAGACTCGAGACAGGCCAATGACCCCGGTCAAGGGACTGTTGAGTTCATGGGCTATCCCTGCGGCGAGCTGGCCAATTCCCGACAGCTTTTCAGCCTGGACCAGGCTCGTTTCGAGCCGGTGCGTCTCTTCTAGGGTCGCCTCGAGTGTGTTCCGAGACCGCTCGATCTCCTTGGTACGTTCGACGATCTTCTGCTCCAGCGTTATCGCGTGCTCTTTCAGCTGCTCCTGGAGTCTCTGCTGCTCATCCTTCAGCGCCTCATGTTCCAAGGCACGCTCGATCACGGTGGGAAGGGTGGCCAGATGGGCCGAGTCGGGTGCCTTCACGATGTAATCGGCCACCCCCGATTTCAGGGCCTCCACGGCAGAATGCTCATCGCCACTCCCTGTCACCATAATCCCCAGGACTTTTGGAGAAAGGCCCTGGAGCAGGCGAAAAACCTCGAGCCCTGTCATGTCGGGCATCTCGAGGTCCAACAAAACAACATCGTAGGAATTTTTTGAAAACAGCTTGAGCCCCTGGGTTCCATCGGGGGCGGTGTCTACCGCATAGTGGCTCTTTTCCAGTGCCTCTTTGGTGAGCAAAGCCATGCCAGGATCATCTTCAAAGAGGAGAATCCGGGTTGGGTTCATGGCTTCACCAAAGGGAGACTCACAATCTCCAAAAAGAGACCCAGGCCATGAATCCTTTCCTGAAACTGTTTGTATTCGACCGGTTTTGTAATGTAGTTGTTGGCCCCGAGCCGATAGCTCCGATCGATTTCTTTTGGATCCTCTGTGCTTGTCAGGATAATAACCGGAATGATTTTGAGGTCTTCGTCTTTTTTGATCTGAGACAAGATTGCAAAACCGTCGACCTTGGGGAGATTCAGATCGAGGAGAATCAACCCTGGACGTGGCGCCTTTCCCTCCGCGGCAAACTCCCTGCGACGATAAAGAAAGTTGAGCGCCATCTCTCCATCCGTTACGGTATAAATCTTGTTGATAACACCGTGGTTTTTTAAATTTTCCTGCACCAGGAGGGCATGCCCCTCGTCGTCTTCAACGAGCAGAATATCAATTGGTTTGGGTGGTTCCATGAGACTCCTTTGGGAGTGTAAAATAAAACGTGCTTCCTTGCCCTTTTTTAGATTGTACCCAAATCCTCCCCCCATGGCCATGGGTTATTTTCCTCACTGTGGTAGTCGAGTAAACACCCTAATGACTTCTTGTTCAAAGAAATGTTTAACGTGATCCCATTGGGTGGGCTTGAGCATCTTTGGCATTTCATCTGCCTCAGCATCCGCGAAATAAACAAGGCTTTTTTGAATGTGAATTAAGTTTGAGGCCAATTTTTTATACTTTTTCTGGTAAAATCTCAAAATTTCATTCAACGAAAATCCTTGACTACAAAGAAAATAAAGATCCACAAAATCCCGCTTGGCCCCTCGACCAGAAATGGCATCAATTTTCATGGCGGCTATGTCCTGAAGGGAGGCAAGAGAGAGGGACAAATAGGGGTGTGCCTTTTCGATCAAAGGGTATTCATAAACAAAGAGAGAAAATTTAACCCCTTGAAACTCTCCTAAGACGGAGCCCTTATCCGATTGATCCACTGCAAAGGAACCCAGTTGAGACAATGCTTCGGCAACCTTTTTTGGGTCGAAGGTTTCTTGAGTAAAAAAGTCGAAATCAACCGAAATACGATGCCCCATCTGTAAAGCGGCCGCTGTCCCTCCAGCGAGATAGGCTTCTCGTAAAAGCCCTGAGCTTCCTAGTAGGGCCAAGCTGTCTTTGGCTCCTCCGATGAGTGCTTCTTCAAACACAATATCTCCTCTCTGGGGATATCAAAAATAACGGACCAAAAGTGGGCGCTCTTGGGAGACACACCCCGAAAGTTGGCAAACACTGATTTTATTTCGTCTCTTGTAAAGTTCTGTTTCATCCACGAGACGGCCTTTTCATCTCCAAATTCCAAAATCCTTTTAAGGATATAAACCCGGTGTTGATCGAGGGAGAGGGGCTCAAAATCAACATCCCAAAAATATTTTTTTAAAAATGAAGGGGGTTTTTGCAAGAGAATATCAATTGGCTTGGGTGGTTCCATGAGACTCCTTTGGGAGTGTAAAATAAAACGTGCTTCCTTGCCCCTTTTTAGATTGTACCCAAATCCTCCCCCCATGGCCATGGATAATTTTCCTCACAATGGTAAGCCCGAGCCCCTCTCCCTTGACTGGTTTCTCCCCGAGACGTGAAAATATTTTGAAGATCTTCTCAAAATCTTTTTCTTCGATGCCAATCCCTGTGTCTGCAACGGAAAACTGAAAAGCGCCGTTGGTCGAGACACACCGAACCTCAATTGCTTTGGGGAATTTTTCCCCCATATAATTAATGGCATTGGCGATCAGATTAGAAAAGACCTGGCTTATCTCATTGGCACGGCAATGGAGGTGGGGCAGGGGGTGGCAGACAAAGTCAATTTTCTCCTGCTCCAACTGATGAGAAAATACACCCCGTATATCGCCCAATAAGACGTTGAAATCTTTCTCCTCAAAGGGATCGGCCTGTCGCCCAATCTTGGAAAGACGCAAGAGGCTCTGGATCATTTGATCCATTTTATCGACCCCCTTTTTGATAAAGGCAAAAGACTGCTCCCCCCTCTTTTCAAAGCGAGCCATCACCTCCGCCGGTGCAGCGCCTGCAGTACCCGATGTTTCCTCAATCCGAAGGCTCTTTAGCGAATCCCTCAGAAGACAAAACTCCTCCTCCAAGCGATGGGTGAACCCCTGTATATTAATGAGTGGCGACTTGAGATCATGGGAAACAATGTGAAGGAGCTGTTCCATCTCCGCGGTAAGATGGGCGAGATCGCGGTTTTTGGTGTCGAGTTCTCGGGCAATCTTTTCAAGTTTCTGATTCGCGAGCTGGAGATGATCGATAAGCCGCTTGTTTTCTTGGGAGAGGCGCGCCTCGCGATGGGCCTTCTTGAGGAGTGCCTGCAGTTCCTCCATGTTGAGCGGTTTTTCAAGGTAGGCGGTTGCCCCCTGATTGAGGGCTTGGATCGCATTTTCGAGGCTCGCGTGACCGCTCATGATGACAACGGCGACATCCGGGTTGATCTCCCGCACGGTCTGAAGGACCTCGAGGCCGCTCATGTCGGGGAGCTGGATATCGGCAAGGATCACGCTGACCGGGTTTTGGGCATAGGCCTTGATCGCCTCGTTACCGCTCTCAAAGATGATCGGTTGATAATGCCAATCCTCCAGGATATCAAACAACGTCCCCCGCGTACCGGGATCGTCATCGACAACCATGATGGGTAGTGGATTCGTAGATTTCACTTCAGCTCGGCCACTTCATCCAGGAGCTTGACTAGCCTCTCCATGTCGATCGGCTTGAAAAGGCAGGCGTAGGCGCCCTTGTTTAGGGCCTCTTTGGTGATCTCTTCGGCGGTGTAGGCGGTGACCATGATCACCGGGATTTCAGGTGTTAACTTATGGATCTCATCGAAGGTCGCGATACCATCAAACTCCGGCATCTTCACGTCGAGGAAGATAATGTCGAAGTTGTCCCCCTTTCGAAGAAGCTCGATCGCCTCACGCCCGCTCTGGGCGGTCGCGACCTTATACCCGCGAGTTTCCAGCAGATCCTTGAAGGTTTCCCGGTCTTCCAGGCGGTCATCGACCACCAGGATGAGCTGGGTCTTTAAGACCCGTTCGATCGTTCGGATGACCTTGTCCATGTCAAACGGTTTGTAGATGACCGTGTAGGCCCCTTCCTCGATCGCCTCCTTGATCAAATCCTCCACGGCGTAAGCGGTCATCATGATCACTCGGGTCTTTTCATTGATCTTTCTGATCTCGCGAAAGGTTTGGACCCCATTGATCCCCGGCATCTTGATGTCCATGAAGATGATATCGAAAGAGTCTTTTTTGACCTTGTCGATCGCAGTGAAGCCGTCCTCGGCGGTCTCGACGCGAAAGCCGCGGTCTGCCAGGATGTCGGTGAACGTCTCGAGCATCCCTATTTGATCGTCCACGACAAGAATGTTCACATTTTTTTCGGTCATGGGTTCCTCCTTGTCTTTTCTAACCGGTCGATAGCAAGATGGTAAAAGTCGTCCCTTTCCCGACCACGCTCTGAACCTCGATCCTTCCGTTGTGCCGTTCGATGATTCCGTGAGAAACGGCCAGCCCAAGGCCAACACCGCGGGCCTTTGTGGTAAAAAAGGGATCGAAGAGTTTTTTCAAATGCTCCTGTGGGATACCGCTGCCGGTGTCCCTGAATTGGATTTCGACCCATGCGTTGGACCGACGGGTTGCCACGGTCAGCATCCCGCCTTCGTTCATCGACTGGATGGCATTCAAGGCGAGATTCAAAAAGACCTGACGCATTTGATCCGGATCGACCATTGCCTGCGGGAGCTGCTTGTCAAACTCCTTTGAAATTCGCACGTTCGTTGGCAACTCGACCGCCGAGATGGCATCTTCGATCACGCGATGGATGTCGGTCGGGGCGATATCGGGCTTGCGCGTGCGGGAGAAACCCAAGAGATCGCCGATGATCTTCGTCGAATTATCGATTTCTTTTTCCATGATGCGCAGGTGCTTCGCAAGTTTCTCGTCTTCCATCCCCACCTTTGTTTTAATGTAATAGACGGCGTTCTTCAGCACACCGAGCGGATTTCGGAGTTCGTGCCCAATCCCCGAGGCGAGTTGTCCCACCGCCGCCAGTTTTTCTTGTTGGACCAACTTTTCTTGGGCCTCCCGAAGTTCTTCATTAGCCGCCTCGATCTCTTCGTTGGAAGACGTCAATTCCTCGTTGCTGGCCTCCAGCTCCTCCGTCGTTGCCTTGAGTTCTTCGTTTGAAGTCTGCAACTCCTCGTTGAAGGTCTGGAGCTCTTCGTTTTTGTCTTGGATCGAATCGGCCATGGTATTGAAGGAGACCGATAATTCTCCGATCTCATCTCTGGATTTCACATCGGATCTCACCGAGAGATCTCCTTGTGACATCACCACCGTTGCCATTCGCAGCCTTGAGATAGGAATCACAATGGAGCGAGAAATGAAGAATCCCAAAAGAAAGGCGAGAAAAATAGAAATCGCGCTGACGGTAAGGATCACCGTTCTTGTGCGAGCGCCCGTTTCATCGGCATGATCATCCCGCCTTTTTAATTCTTGAACCTCTGAATCAAAGCGCAACTTAATGACTGTATTCAATGCCTCCTCAGCTGTTTCGAGTTCTTCTTTTGCCTCCAAAATCGCCTCAATCCCTCGTTCCTCCTTCGCGACCCTGACGAGGTTAAGCGATGCCTGATAGAGTTTTGACTTGCCTTCTTTGATCTTTTCGAAAAGAGAGGCCTCTTCTCCTTCGGTAAGTTCCTCAGCTTTTTGCCCAGGAGGCTCCACGGTTCCCGCAAGGGTCTTGTCCAACTCCTGATTTACCTCTTCGAATTGGCGCAGTTCCTCTCGCAGTTCGTTTTCATCTCCCTTAATCAACGGAAGTAACGCAAGGCTCACGGCCTCGGTTTGCAAGCTGTTTGAGAGGGCCTTAACCCTCCCCAAGACAACCAACTCTGGGGCCGTTTCGTCTACGATGATGTCAAAGTCTTCGATGATCTTACCATTTCCCGTATACCCCACATACCCAACGACAATACAAAGCATCACCATCCCCAGAAAACCAAGGGTCAGCCTGCTTTTTATCTTCATTTTTCCTCCCTTGCAGACTGAGAATTTAATAGACGAAACTCATACGTCAACATGGCGATCACCCGGAAATTGTCTGAGGTTCCATTAAGACCGATGGGGATGCCCAAGCCAAGTTCCCACGTTTTGGGAAGGTCCCATACCAAGCCCGGTGTCAGGTACATTTGGTTTTCTTCGCCGTCATTATTCCACCTGTTGTTTCTCCAGTTGAACTCGGTGGTGAAGCGAATGGGTCCCGCGGGAACAAAGAATCCAATGTTCCAGTTCAACTCATGGGCAGCAGGTTCGTCCTCATCTGGGTCGGTATGATTTTTGATGCGCTGGACAAGGCTTATACCAAATTGCGTAAAAATCTGACTATTGTTGAGTTTTGGAAAGTCTTTCGCCAGGATAAAAAAAGGCTCATATTCAATAAAGCCCTCCGTGAGTTCCTTGTTAAGATCACCCAGCGGGAGGCTTATCTCAAAACCAGCAGCGACGTGAAAAGCCCAGTCTGCAATGTTCATGAAACTGTATTTGGTGCCAATTTCCAGATCGCCAATCCCCCGCGTAGCGCCTCCGGCTGTTGGATCTCGATTGACAAAGGCATCCCATTCTAATTCGATCTGCCAGGCGTCCGTTATTCCATATTCGATTGAAAGGGGAATTTGAATGATATTCTGGGCATCCCCTTCGCTAAATCTTGGGGCGATGGTTAGTTGAACCTCACCCTTCTCTTGAGGATAGACTACCTCTGTTTGAAAGACCTCTTGCAGCGGTTGTTGATACCCTCGCTCCTTTTCCTCTTCGGCAACAGCCAACCGACTTGTTCCAAAAACAAGAAATGCCGTTAAGAGCATAACGAAAACATTTTTCATCGAGTAGAACCTATCATAACTCACCGGATTCACAAACATTAAATCCTTTTCTGAAAATCTTCGCCCTCTTGTCGACGCATTCAAAAAGTTCACGGGGCCTTCCCCAAAGCGACTCCGCCTTGCCGAGCCAGAGGAAGCCGTTCGGATTCAGGGCCCGGTGAAGTTTGAGGAGGACCGTTTCTTGCAACTCCTTGGAAAAGTAGATCAGGACATTGCGACAGGAGATGAGGTCGAAGGTCCCCGGACACTCCCCACCGACAAGATCGAGACGCCGGAACTGAACCGACCTCCGAATTACGGGAACAATTTGATATCCCTTTCCCCCCCTCTGAAGATATTTCTCTCGAAGAGGAATCGGCAGATTTTTTAATTTCGCTTCTGAATAGGTTCCCTCCCGCGCTGAGAGGAGTGAACTCTCGTCGAGGTCGGTCCCGAGGATTCTGACCTCGGATCTCTGACATCGAGCTTCTTCAATGAGGATGGCCAGCGAATAAGCCTCTTCTCCCGTTGCACACCCTGCCGACCAAATCTTCACCGTGTCATGCGTTCGTTGTGCAAGGCGATCAGGAAAAACCTTTTTGGCGACCGTCTCCCAGTGCTCCGGTTCCCGAAAGAACTCCGTCACGTGGATCGTGAGTTCTTTTAAGAGATTGTGGGATTCAACATTCTCTCCGGTGAGGCGATCGAGGTAGGCCTGGTAGGTGGGTGAACCGGTGGCATGCATTCTCCGGGCGATCCGTCGCAGGAGGGTACTCTGCCGATATTCACGAAAATCGCACCCTGTCTTTTCGTAGAGGCACTTAAGAATTTGAACCAACTCCACCATTCTTATGATTTTTCCTCAGTGTCCGTGGGAGTTCAATGCTCACATCAGAGCCTCTCCCTTCCCAGCTCTTGAAACGGATCCGCCCTCCATGGGACCGAATGATCGCCTCGGCCAAGGGGAGTCCCAGTCCCACCCCATCTTTTTTGGTGCTGTAGAAGGGCTGGAAGGCCTTCGAGATTATCTCTTCGGGGACCCCCTTGCCCGTGTCTCGAATCACGATGTGATATCTCTTCCCACCGGAATTCATCCAGACCTCAAGGTTGATCCTCCCTCCCTGGGGCATTGCATCCAGGGAGTTCATCAGAAGATTGAGGAGGGCCTGTTGGAATCGCTTCTCGTCGACGAAAATGGGGAGGAGCCCTTTCGGGATTGTTTTTCTGATTTTCACCTTTTGATTCTTTGCGCGCACCTTGATCAGCCGGAGGACCTGTTCCAAGAGCGGTTTCATCGGCCTTGCTTGAAAGCCGATCTGCTGGGGGCGTGCAAAGTCGAGGAGATCGCCAACAACACGATCGGCATTCTCAGTGGCCCTGATGATCGTCTCCAGGCTCTCCTTAAGGTCCTTGTTTTCATGAACCTCTCCCAGACAATACTGGGCGGTCGATCTGACGATCGCCAGGGGGTTTCGGATTTCGTGCGCAATCCCCGCGGCAAGCGGTTCCATGATTCGGCTCCGCTCCGACTCGTAGAGTTCTTCTTCGACCCTTCGAATCTCGGTAATGTCTCGGTAGCCCTCCGCGATTCCCATAATCTTCCCCGCGGCATCTTTCAGAGGGTAACAGGTGATCTGGTAGCTGAAGTCTTCGGCATCCTTTCGTGCCTGGAGGGGCCCCATCCGCGAAGTCTTCTTTCCCCTAGCAAAGGTCTTGCCCGCAGTGCACCCAGGGCACTGCTCTCTTCGCCCGTGAAGCTTGTACCAACAGGCCTTTCCGATAAAATTTTTGTAGGAGTCTCCTGTTTCAGACTTTGACATCGTCTTCAGCATCGTCTCGTTGATCCGCTTGATTCTAAAATCTTTACCGATCATCACCATGGGATCGTCGATCCCGTCAAAGATCGAGAGAAGTGCGAAGCGGCTCTTTGAAATTTTGTCTTCCAGCTCTTTGGCCCCCGTGATGTCCTGAAAAAGGACAAGGACATTCGGTGGGAGCATTCGCATAAAAACATGAAAGACCCTTGTGCCGAGTTTCGGGAATTCTCCCTGGAGGATTTTTGGATTTTGTTGCTTGACAACGGATGACAGGCTAGTGATTTGCGAATATTTCTTTCCGTCGGCAGTGAGAGTGATCTTGTTATTTCCCAGGGTCTGAAAAAGGGTTTTCCCCTTGAGTCTTTCCAACGGGATTTTAAAAAAACGGGCAAAGGCGGGGTTGGCCGCCACGATCAAAAAATTTTTGTTGCAGACAACGTACGGAAGGGGACATGCCGAGAAAGTTGTTTCCCCGACCCATCCCTTCTCCCGGCTCGGAAACCATTTTAAAATATCATCAAGCAAAATCATAGAATGCGCCCCTCAGGCCCCCTTCTTCATTTCCAAACTTCGCCAAAACGGAAGACGGTGGATGAGATAGCTGGTGCGGATATCTTTGGCCAACCACTCATCCACTCGGTGAAGGAGGCCGATAAAAAGGACCCCCGTTTCCCCTTTTTTGAGTGTTGAGCCGATTTGGGCACTCATCTTTTTATCCCTTTTTTGCAAGAGTTCCGCACTTTGCTCTTCGAATTCATGCACCCGTTTTTCACGTTCATGGTGGGTCTTGGCTTGGGTAATCTGCCTGATGTGATGATACTCTTCCAGAAGGAGCTTGGGATCCTCGGTACCTACAAGGGTTGCCCCCTTACGCATCATCCATTGAACCAGTTTGTGGTTCGGGCTCCCTTTTTTTGCCAAATCGGCAATGATCTGTTTTTCCATTCCACAAACAGGAAGACCGTCTTGATAAACCTTGACCTTCTTGTAGGAAAAATTCATTTGCTGAATCTTCTGCTGGATTCCACTCCACATTTCATCAATGACTCGGACATGTTCATTCCACTTTTGCTTGCCGAACTTCTTGATATACGCCTCTCTCATGGAGGGGGCCAGCGTGCCCATGTCACTTGTTGTGTGAAGAATGGGGATATAGACCAGACACCTCACCCAAGCACCTCCTTGACGACTGCCTTCACTTCATCAAGGTCAAAAGGCTTGGTGAGATAATCAGTGGCCCCTAGCTCCATCGCTTCTCGTGCCGAGCTAAGACCGCTATGAGCCGTGAGGATTACCACCTGGGGCGCTGGTTTTGTAAAACCTTGATGAATCTCCTTTAAGACCTCAAGGCCGTTAATTCCCGGCATTTTCAGGTCAAGCAAGAGGAGCCGAACCCTTTCTTTTTTAAGGAGTGCCAGGGCTTTTTCTCCCGTCGTAGCCGTTAAAACTCGGTAACCTTCCTTGCACAACACCTTCTTAAGCACATCACACAGCTCAGGCTCGTCATCTGCAATAAGAATATGGGGTAAGGAAGGAGACATTGAAGAAAATTTTAACCCTGTAGTAAAAAGTTAGCAATAAAAAGACATAAAAAGGGCTGAAAATCTTTTTAACCCATAAGTATTGACACCATAAGTATTGACCTTGGCCCCTAGGATGCTTATGTAAAAATCGGAGTTTACCTTCATGGCTACCAAACGTGATTACTATGAAATCTTGTCGGTTACTCGCAATGCCAGCACCGACGATGTCAAACGAGCTTATCGCAAAATTGCTTTTGAATTTCACCCCGATCGCAACCCCGATGCTGAAGCTGAAACGAAATTTAAAGAGGCCAGCGAGGCCTACGAAGTTCTAAGTAGTGCTGAAAAAAGGGCCATTTATGATCGCTACGGGCATGAAGGGCTTCAAAGCGGCGGGTTCCACGCCGGCTTTTCGGATGTTGACGATATTTTTTCTAGTTTTGGTGATATTTTCGAAGAATTTTTTGGTTTTGGCGGTCGGGGTGGTAAACAAAGAGGGCCGAGATCTGGGGAAGATCTTCGCTATGATTTAAACATCACTTTTCAAGAAGCCTTTACGGGTTTAGAAAAAGAGATTCAAATCACCAGGCAAGAGGCCTGTGAACTTTGTAGAGGTAAGGGTTATCCGCCTGATTGTGCGCCTAAGGTTTGTAATACCTGCCATGGCCAAGGCCAAATTTTACGCAGTCAGGGATTTTTTGCCATTAGCAGCACTTGCCATCGCTGCCATGGTACGGGAATGGTGATCGATCAATACTGCGAAGATTGTCGTGGTCATGGCAAGGTGCGGCTTAGTAAAAAAATTAAAGTTAAAATCCCCGCTGGAGTCGACAATAATATGCGTTTGCGTTTAGCAGGTGAAGGCAATGCCGGTGAAGTGAATGCCCCCCACGGCGACCTTTATGTGTTTATTTTCGTCAAAGAAGACCCCCATTTTAAACGCGAGGGAGATGATTTGATGATGCGTTACGATATTTCGATGGTCGATGCTGCCTTGGGTGCCGAAGTTATCGTTACAACTCCTGATGGTGAAGCCAAATTGAAAATACCTGCAGGCACCGATACGGGTGAAGTGTTGACATTGGCTAACCAAGGGATGCCACGAGTCAATGGTAAAGGAAGAGGGAAATTACATGTTTCCATTTTTGTTAATACCCCTAAACACTTGACCCACGAGCAAAAGGCCTTGCTCGAAGAATTTCAAACCCTCCAACCCGCAAAAAAGAAAAAAGGTTTTTTCGGATATTAGAACGGTTCTGTAATCACAGAGCCTGATTGATAGTCAATTGTTACGCGAAAAAGTCGGAAAAAATCGAGTCCAATTAAAGCATCAATTCCCCATCCTTCTGCAAATTTGGCAACTCTAACCGCAACATTTTCTATTTCTTGTCCCAGACATTTTATCTTTGGAATAGTAAGCTTCCCATATTTCTTGGTTTGTTCGAATGGGGAAACTTCAATATTCAATTTTTGGTTGGATTTTAATAAACCAATAGTATTTAAAAATTCATCCGAAAATTCTGTAGTAGGAGCGCCAGTATCTAAAATGCCACGGAAGGTGTGAGCAATACCAAACTTGTCAACGATAGAAGAGGTCACATAGATGTGATGTTCAGAAGTGTCAAAGGTCGTTATGTTCGACATGACTTCGTAATCCAGAGAAGCTAGACTTTCCTGTATACCAGAAGGCCTCTGATTGACCAGAAAGAGGCTTTGAATACACCTCGTGTTTGGAAGGGGAATGGTAAAGAACTTTGCCGGATTTTAATTTTCCTGATTCATCAATCTCATAATCCACAACGCGAAGCCACTCATTCGGAAAAGATTCTTTTATTTCCTCCCAGGTCATTATTCTTTCCATAAAGGCCCTTTAAAGAATTTGCTTTTTAATTCAACTTTCGAATATCACAAGAGAATTAAAATATAAAGTATTTAAATGCCAAAAACGTAATGCTTCAGTGACGGGTGGAAAAAGTGTTGTGTCATTCCCGCCCCCGATCAGGGCGAGGATGACAGCGAACCACCCGTCACTGAGGCATTACCACCCACATAATTATGGTATTGATTAATGGTATTAATATATGGTAAGTGTGGGCAATGGAAAAGCATGGAATCTTACCCATTGATAAAGCAGGGCGTGTGGTTATCCCTGCTGAAATTCGTAAAGAGTATGCTCTGGGTGCAGGCTCAACCCTGCAGGTCCATAAGACCAAACGAGGGATTTTGCTTCAACCCATCCAATCAAAACCCAAACTGGAAAATAAATCAGGGTTTTTAATCGTGACTAGCAAAGAAAAAGCACCTATCGATTCCGACCCAATATTAGATAATCTGCGTGAAGGCCGCATTCATGAAATCACCCATTCTGATTGATACATCAGTGATGGTGGCGGCTACGCTTAAAGAACATAGGCATCATCAAGCCTCCTTTGCGCTCATCAAAAAAGTAATGGATGGGAAGATAAAAGGTTACTTGTGTAGTCATAGTTTGGCAGAGGCCTTTGCGGTTCTTACTGCTATGCCCATTCAACCACGCATTAGTTCTGAATTAGCTTTGGAACTCATGCAAAATAATTTTGCAAAAAATTTTTCTATTATCGAGTTGAAAAAGGCAGATTATTTTGCAGCCATGGCCCGAGTTTGCAAGACGGCGTTAAAGGGAGGGATTCTCTACGATGCCCTGATCGTTCAAGCGGCCTTGCGGATGCAAATTCCTTCTCTTTACACGTGGAATATTCAGCATTTTGGCCATTTGTCATTTGAAGAAGTAAGTATCTTGCAACCTTCGGAATAAATTTCCCAAACCCAAAAACCCTTCGTTGTCTTTAGTACGTAGTATATGCTACTCAAGGTACTTTTAAGGAGGTACGAAGATAATGAATCCAGAAATCGAAAAAACAACCTTACTCGTTAAAGAATGTCATGGGATTTTGGCTGGTGCGGTTGAAGAAGTCGCCAAAGTTGTGGTGGGTCAGCGTTACATGATAGAACGCCTATTGATGGGGATCTTTTTGCAAGGTCACATCTTGGTGGAAGGGGTGCCGGGGCTGGCTAAAACCACGGTGGTAAAAACCTTGGCCAAGGTATTAGGCACCAAGTTTCAACGGATTCAATTTACCCCCGATTTACTGCCCGCCGATGTGATTGGAACTCAGATTTATAATCCCAAAGACCAGGAATTTTTGGTTAAAAAAGGCCCGGTTTTTGCCAATGTTATTTTGGCCGACGAAATCAATCGGGCGCCCGCTAAGGTGCAAAGCGCCTTGCTTGAGGCCATGCAAGAGCGCCAGGTCACCATCGGTGAACAAACTTTTAAATTAGGGTTTCCTTTTATTGTACTGGCAACGCAAAACCCCATTGAACAAGAAGGGACTTATCCGTTGCCTGAAGCGCAAATGGATCGCTTCATGTTTAAACTGCATGTCAGTTACCCTAATTTTGAAGAAGAAATCGCCATCATGGATCGGGCCATCCAGTTAGAAAAGAATTTTGAACAAGTGCAAGCCTTTTTTACGCTCGAAAAATTGCAGCGCATTATGGAAGTGATTGGCCGTATTTATGTGGATCCCAAAATTAAAGAATATATTGTGCGATTGGTCTTTAGTACTCGCGAACCGGCTAAGCTTAAAATTGGGATTGAAAATTATTTACAATTCGGGGCCTCCCCGCGTGCCTCCATTTATCTTTATCAAGCGGCCCGCTGCCATGCATTTTTAGAGGGTAGGGCCTTTGTGACACCGCAAGATGTTAAAGAAGTCGGCCTTGATGTGCTGCGCCACCGGCTCTTGCTTACTTACGAGGCCGAAGCCGAAGGGCTTACTTCGGACGATGTGATTAAAAAAATCTTTGACCATGTCGAAGTTCCATGATGCTTTCTAAAGAAGTTTTACAAAAAATCAAATTACTCCACATCAAAACCAATCACTTGGCCAACGAGATCTTTTCGGGTGAATATAAAAGTAGCTTTCGAGGGCAGGGGATCGAATTTGAAGAAGTAAGAGAATATCAAGCCGGTGATGATATTCGCTCAATCGATTGGAATGTCACCGCTCGCACCAACAAGCCCCACATCAAAATTTTTCGTGAAGAACGACAACTCACCATGATGCTTTTAGTCGATGCCAGCGCCTCGGGTGAATATGGCACCCAGAATCGCCTAAAAAAAGAAACCTTTGCAGAAGTAGCCGCCCTGCTGGCTTTTGCCGCGATTAAAAATAACGATAAAGTTGGATTAATGATTTTTACCGATCGAGTTGAAAAATTTATTCCCCCCAAAAAAGGCAAAAGCCATGTTTATCATGTGATCAAAGAAATCCTTACCTTTCAACCTGAATATCGACAGACCGATTTAAACCCTCCGCTTGAAACCTTGCTCAAGGTCTTAACCCGCCGGTCTATTTGCTTTGTCATTTCTGATTTTCAAGCCGCCGATTATGAAAAGGCCCTAGGCATGGCAGGCAAGCGGCACGATGTGATTTGTGCCTTGTTTTACGATATGTCGGAATTATCATTACCCCCTTTGGGGTTGGTGCATTTACAAGACCCCGAAACGGGTTTTGAAATCGTCGTGGATACCACTCAAAAAAAAATACGCCAAAAATTTTTAGAATTTTCTCAAGCGCAACTCAAACAAAAGGAAAAACTTTTTAATCGAGTGGGGGTGGATAGTGTGGTCATTAATCAAAATAAAGATTTTATTGATCCCCTACTAAAGTTCTTCCGCCTACGTGAAAAAAGAATGTATTAATGGGACCTCTAAAAATGACCCATCCGCAGAGCCTGTCCAGAGCGCAAGCGAAGGATTGCCCGCAAAGCCGCGATCCTCACGTATTTCCATATACGCTCCGGTCGCGTCTTTGCGGGCGCCTTGCATCTGGGCCCTTTTTAGAGGTCCCAGGGAATTAGTATATGAGGTTGTTGCCTAAAACTATTGAAGAAATGCAAGACATCTTGGAGGTCAAAGATCTACTCAAGTGGGATTTAACTTGGCTTTACTTGATCGGGCTGCTTTTGGTTGGGCTGCTCTTGTTTTTCTTGCTTAAGAAACTTGTTAAGTATTTAAAAAAGTCTCGTCCGATTTTAATGCCTCCTCAGTCACCGATGGATCGTGCCTTAATAGCCCTTGATCAGTTGGTGGCAAAGCGCCTCCTTGAAAAAAATCAAATCCGCCCGTTTTATTTTGAATTTTCAGAAATCTTTCGCAGATTTTTAGAAGAAGAATGGAAGATTCCCGCCGTTGAAGCAACCGAACGAGAATTAAAAGCCCAACTAGCAACTTTGCCCTTTGGTAAAGAAAAAGAAAATCAGCTAAATTTCATTATTCAAGTTTCTGAAATGGCCAAGTTTGCCAAATATTTTCCCTCGAAAGACGAAATACTTAATTCGGTCAAACATTTACGAATGATTTTGCAAACTGCGGTACGGCCGCCTGAAAATGTTGTTGGGAGTAAGGCCGCATGAAATATTTTTTTCGTTTGGATTCGCCTTGGTTATTGCTTTTGCTGTTCATTCCTTTGGGGCTTATCTTTTTGCCTCGCTGGTTGAGGCGCAAAGTTGTTTTAAACTTTCCTTTGGCAACTTATTTGTCGTCTTTTGTAGGGTGGCAAGACCGGCTGCGCGCCTTGTTGCCTAAAGCCATTTTGTTTTTGAGTTTGTTTTTATGTTTTTTGGGTTTTGCTCGCCCCCAGTGGGGCACTCGTTCAACCGAAATCGAAACGGAGGGGATTGATCTTGTGTTAGTGATCGATGCCAGCGGGAGCATGGATGCACTTGATTTCGAGTTGGGGGGTAAACCTGTGAACCGTTTAACCGTTGTGAAAAAAGTGGTCACGGATTTTATTCGCAATCGCTTATCCGATCGCATTGGCATGGTGGTATTTGGCGATCTGGCTTACACCCAAAGCCCCTTGACCTTAGATTATGATGTGCTGACACAATTTGTAACTAAAATTAAAGTGGGTATTGCCGGTGAAGCCACGGCCATTGGCGATGGGCTAGCCCTAGCGGTTAAACGGTTAAAAGACAGCTCAAGTAAATCTAAGGTTATTGTTTTGCTAACCGATGGCAAAAACAATGCCGGTATGATTCCACCGCTCAAGGCAGCAGAGTTAGCCAAGGCCTTAGCTATCAAAGTTTATACGATTGGAGTGGCGACCGAGGGGTTAGTTCCTATTATGCAACGCTCTCCTTTTGGGGATCGGTTGGTGCGCGTGAAAATGGATTTTGATGAAGAATCTTTAAAGCAGATCGCACAAATCACAGGAGGAGAATATTTTTTCGCTACCGATACCAAAAAACTTCAATCTATTTACGCCACCATCGATAAAATGGAAAAAACCGAAGTTAAAGTTAAACAATATGAAGTTGTAACCGAGTTGTTTCCTTTCCTCGTGGGGGCAAGTCTTTTGGGTTTGCTGCTTTATGGATGCATTGTCGCTTTTTGGATTAAAACGGTGGAGCCTTAAAAATGCGATTTAATCATCCTAATTATATTTTTTTAATATTTTTGGCCTTTGGCTTATTGTTTTTGTTCGTTTATCGTTATCGCAAAGTTTTGCATCGCTTGCAGGGCTTGGGCGATCGCCTCTATCCTAAAATTCTCCCTGGGTTTCGCCCGAGCTTCCTGCTGTTTTCGTCTTTGAGTTTATTTTTAACTGCAGTTTTTTTAATCGTGACTTTAATGGAACCGCAGTGGGGCACGAAAGAAGAAGTGGTGAAGAGGCGGGGGATCGATCTGTTGCTCTTAGTCGATGTTTCGGAGTCGATGTTAGCGCAAGATATTTCTCCCAATCGGCTTGAGCATTTGCGGCGCAAACTCAAAGATTTGTTCGATATGTTGCAGGGCGATCGGGTGGGGCTCATTCTTTTTGCTGGAAGGGCGATTTTGCAAAGCCCGCTAACCACCGATTATAGCGCGTTGCGGCTATTTGTTGATGAGCTTTCGCCTAAGTCTTTGAGTGTGCAAGGTACTGATTTTAAAGGTGCCCTTGAATTGGCTGGGAGAGTTTTTGAAGAAAAGGGCCGAAATAAGGCTATTTTGCTCTTTACCGATGGCGAAGATCATAGTGCAGGGCTCGAGCTGAGCTTACTAAAACTTAAGCAAGAGTCTATACGTCTTTATGTCATGGGCATAGGTACCCAACAGGGCGCCCCTATACCCTTGCCCGAAGGGGGTTTTAAAATGGATCGTGGCGGTAATATGGTGGTGAGTCGCCTGAATGAGGCACATTTGCAAGAAATAGCCTTAAAGACCGGGGGGGCCTATGTGCGTTCGCTTATCGCGCGGGCCGATCTTGAGGAGTTATATTTGAAAGGGATCCGTCGCGAATTAGAAGCGTCCGAGATTGCTTCGAGTAAAAAGAAGCTTTGGGTGAGTCGCTATCGTTACCCCTTAGCACTTGCTGGGTTCTTTTTTGGATTAGAACGTGTCTTGGCCTTTTTAGCAGGAAGGAAGCGGCTGTGAAAAGCACCCTTGTCATAAACGCCATGCTATTGCTGAGTATCGCTATTATGCCACAAAAAGTGGGTGCTACCCCCTTGGGGTTTTTAAAAGAATTTCAAGGGCAGCAGGCCTACGAAGACAAACGCTATAAAACAGCCGAAGATCGTTTTAAAGCAGCCGCTAAAGACATGCGGGCCTTTGATTCTTATTACAATTTGGGTTTGTCGCAATACCAACAAAAGAATTATCCTGAAGCCTTAAAAAATTTTCAGATCGCAGCTCAATCCAAAAAAACTGAATTAAAAGAAAAGGCCTTTTATAATTTAGGCAACACCCATTATCGCATGGAGCAGTTGCCAGAAGCGGTGAAGGACTATGAAGCCGCCTTGCAATTAGACCCCAATGATGTAGAGGCCAAATTCAATTTAGAGTTTGTGAAACGAAAACTGCAACAGCAAAAACAAAATCAAGATAGCCAGCAAAAAAACGATCAGCAGGGGGAAAATAAAAGTGAACAATCTGCCAAAGATGGGTCGCAAGGTAAACAAGGGCAGGAACAAAGTGAGCAACAATCCGAAAACCAGGATCAACAAAATCAAAACCAACAAGATCAACAGCAGCAACAACCAGAGCAGCAAAATAGTCAGGCTAAACAGAACCAATCAGGCTCCGAAGCCAAAAACGAAAATTTTGATCAACAACAAAATCAATCAGGTCAACCCCAGCAAAAAGATCCCAAGCAAAATAATTCTGGCGATCAGCAAAACGACCCAGATTTATCGGGCGATGTTACTGCTAAAAACCAACCCAAACAATCTGAACAAAATTCCAAAAACCCTGTCACTCAAAACCAGCAAGAATTATCACCTCAAGCCAAAGAAGCCGAACGTTGGTTAAATATGATTGAAGATCATGCGGGCCAAATTTTAAATGCACAGATGAATGAGAGCTATGGAGCAACCCAACACCCGGAGAAAGACTGGTGAAAGAAGTTATTAATGTCATTCTGAGTCCAGAGGTCCTTCGCTTCGCTCTGGATAAACTCCGAATCTTCCATTTTATCTCTTTCTTCGTCTGCCTTTTATTCCCAACTATCACTTGGGCTGCCCCCAATGTTCAGGTATCCGCAGAAGTGAGCGATTCAGTCGTGGGCTTAGACCAAGAGTTCACCTTGGTCGTTCGAGTGGAAAGTGGGCAAGATGTGGGTGAGCCAGATATTCCTCCCCGCGGTAATTTTGAAATTGTGGGGAAATTTGCAAGTGCTGAAGTAAGCTATGTCAATGGTGTCATGCGTGCATCGAAGGTTTATCAATATACACTGTTGCCCTTAAAAGAAGGTAAATTTGAAATTGGGCCCATTACTCTGCAAGTCGATGGAAAATCTTATACGACCAACAGTGTTTGGGTAGAAGTTAATGCTAGTCAGGGCGGGCGTAAAAAACCCATGAGCCCCCCCGTCATGCCCGGGTTTCCTAGCTTGGATCCGATTTTGCCAACCGTTCCTCAACAACCACCGGTGATGAAAATACCCCAGCGCCCGGTATTCATCGAAGCTCAAGTCAATAATCTTTCTCCTTATGTGGGCGAAGATATTATTCTGACCTTACGTTTGTATTCTGCGGTGCGAGTCACTTCAGGGCAACTAGAGCCCTTTCGGTTTAAAGATATGGTAGCGGAAGAATTAGTTAAAGAGCGAGAATATACCCAAACGATCGATGGGGTTCGCTATGCCATCACAGAAATGAAGTATTTGCTTCAACCCACTAAAACCGGTACTTTAACGATTGATCCCATTGTGGCTCGTTTGCAGATTCAACAGGTCAATCAAATTTTTTCCGATCCTTTTTTCTCTTCCATGTCTTCTTTCACTCAACCCAAAACCATTAAGACAGCGCCAATTACACTTCAGGTCAAAGAGCTTCCACCCGCGCCGCCCCATTTTACCGGTTTGGTAGGAGAGTTTACCCTCGAGAGTTCTTTAAATGTCGATACGATCAAAGTTGGGGAAACAGCCAGCCTGTCCGTGGTTATTCAAGGTAAAGGGAATTTACGCGAAGGCGTTTTGCCAAAATTAGAATTACCGCCACGATTACGACTTTATGAAAATAAACCTAAGATCGAAGTTAATAAAGGCTCTCAAGGTTATGAAGGTAAAAAGATTTTCGATTTTGCCCTAGTGGGAGAAAGTGCAGGGATTGTTCAAATCCCAAGTTTTCAGTTAGAATATTTTGACCCTAAGGCAGGCACCTATAAAGAGTTATCGAGCATGCCTTTAAATCTAAAAATATTAGAAGGGAATAACTCCGAACAATTAGTGACCGCTGGTATTCATGAAAATAAAACCACCGATGAAAAACCAGTGATCAACCGTAATGATATTAGCCCTGTGGTTGGGGTTAAACCTTTGCTTGCAATACATGGCCAGCGATCGGTTTTTAAAATTATGGCATTGGTGTTGATTTGGGGTGCACCGCTCTTTTTATTAGCCTATTGGGGTTATGGGCGTAGCCAAGCTTGGCGGGAACGAACCCGTAACGAACGTCGGAGCAGCCGGGCCTATCGACAGGCTAAGTTACAATTGCAAAAATTAGACTCTGATGCCGATGGGCAAATCTTTTATCTGTTGCGAGATTATTTGGGTAATAAATTAGGGCTGGTAGGCGCCAGCCTTACCTTTGAAGAGACCCTTAATATCTTACAACAACAAAAAATTTCTTCAAAGTTAGCAGAAGAGGTTCAACAGTTTTTGGCCGATTTAGAATACAGTCAGTTTGGGGGTATTCAGCAAGCCCTGTCAGCTCAGGCTTTAAAAAAGAAAGCCTTGGAAATGATCCGAAGAATCGATAGAGAACTTTCATAAAGGTGTTGTTGCGATCTCGGCAAGGCTTCTGTCATTGCAAACCAGAGTGCCCTCTGTCATTGCAAACCAGAGGGCTCTCTGTCATTGCAAACCAGAGGGCTCTCTGTCATTGCGAACCCAGCAGGGTGAAGCAATCTCCTCTGTTTAAGCGATGGGATTGCCACGCCCGTTGGGCTCGCAATGACAGAGGGACGTCTGGTTTGTAGTGGCGATGGTGTTATATGAAAAAGAAAATCTTACTTTGTTTTTTTATTCTTTTCAGTTTGCCATCTTCTCTCTTTGCCTTTACCGCTATGGAATTTGCCACTGAGGCCCAAAAATTTTATCAACAAGGGGACTATGAAAAGGCCATTAATAAGTGGCAAGAGTTGAAATTAATGGGCTGGGGAGGCGCTTACGTTGATTATAACATTGGCAATGGGTTTTTTAGATTAGGTAAACTGGGCCTAGCCAAGGGGTATTGGCTCAAAGCTCAAAGCGAGCTTCCCCGCAACCCCTATCTTGTCCATAACTTGCAGCATTTAGATAAAATTATGAATAAAGGTAGCAACGAAGAAAAGAATTTAATCAATTGGGTTATGGGCCACACTTATCGGCTTAAACTCAATTATTCGGAGGCACTTTATCTTCAAGCCCTTTGTTCTTTTTTAATCGGTTTGAATTTTTGCCTATTTCGTTGGGAAAAAGTGCGTAGCCTCAAGATTTTTTTACTGAGTAGTTTCTTTATTTATGCCATGAGTTTGGTTCTATTTATCACAACGGCCATCAGTCACATGATAAGCCGTGCAGTGGTTCTAGAAGACGCTTGGGTGCGAGAAGAACCGGTAGAACAATCCAATCGCTTAGCTCAATTAAAAGAAGGGCAAGTGATTCGTTTGAAGAGCATTGAGGGCGAAGTGGTGTGGGTTAAGACAGCGGGAGGAGTAGAGGGTTGGGTTAGTAAAGCAGCGGTGATGCCACTATGAATTAACTAAGGAGGCCATAGTCTACTGCACATCTGACTTCGGCTCATGGCCTGCGACTGCGTCAGATTTCACAAAAAATCCGTCAACCCTTCGCTTGTGCTCAGGGCAGGCTCCGCATTTAGGCTACGCCTCCGGATTTTTTGCTCATCTTCCTTGTCTCGGCTCATGATCCTGTGTCATATGTATAGTAGACTATGGCCTCCTTAGTAAAACCCTTAGAGAAATTTTGTGACATGCAAGATGGGCTTGAGCTTTACACTCAAACCTATCTTAAAAAAAATAACCAAGCGAGCCTTATCTTTGTGCATGGCATTGGCGAACATTCAAGCCGCTATCAATTCCCCTTGCGGTATTTTTTGTCATTTTCTTTTTCAATTTATTTTTATGATCAACGCGGGCATGGCAAGAGCAAAGGCCCAAGAATTTATGCCCCTAGCATGCAAACTCTTGTCGACGATTTGCATGCCATCGTGCAATTAGCCAAGAAAAAAGAAAAAAAAGTTTTTCTTGTTGCCCATAGTTTTGGGGGCCAGGTGGCTATTAATTATTTGGCAAGCCACCCTCGCCAAGTAGCCGGGGCATTAATATCTTCGCCTAATTTAAGATTGGCGGTTAAAATTCCCACTTATAAAAAATGGTTAGGAAAATACCTTGCGTTTTTGTTACCGACGGTTGCTTTAGATAATGAAATTGACCCTACGCTTTTAAGCCATGACCCTGAAGTGGTAAGGGCTTACATTGAAGATGAGTTGGTAGAAAAAAAGATCTCGTTTCGCATGGCGCAAATTATTTTGGACAATCTTGAAACCATTTTGCAGTTAGCTCCTAAAATTCAAGACCCCATGTTCTTAATGCACGGAGGAGCCGATCAAGTTTGCGACCCCGAGGCAACAAAAGAATTTTACCATGACTTGAAAGTCCAGGATAAACAAATAAAAATTTACGAGGGTTTTTACCACGAGATTTTCAACGAAATAGGTAGACAAGAGGTCTTTGAAGATATGCTAAAATGGATGAAAGCTCATTTATGAATAACCTAGAAAAATTAAAACAACTGCTTTTAAAATATTCTTTTCGCAAAGGTGAGTTCACGCTGGCCTCAGGTAAGAAAAGCAATTTTTATTTTGATGGCAAGCAAACCAGCCTTCATCCCGAAGGTGCCTTTTTGATCGGGGCATTAATTTTCGAAATCATTCAAAAAAAATTTCCAGAGGTTCAAGCCGTGGGTGGCCCCACTTTAGGAGCGGACCCTATTTTGACCAGCGTGAGCCTAGCCAGCTATCACAAGCACACCCCCTTGTTCAGTTTCATTGTTCGCAAAGAAACCAAAGGCCATGGCACCGGGGCTTGGATTGAGGGCCACACCCACCTAAAACCGGGCATGAAGGTCATCTTGGTTGAAGACGTTATTACCACCGGTGGTTCGCTCTTAAAGGCCGCTGAAAAAGTGCGCGAATTTGGCTTAACGCCCGTAGGGGTGATCGTATTAGTCGATCGGCAAGAGGGTGGGCAAGAGGCCGTGCAACAAGCCGGCATGCAATTCGTGAGCCTATTTACCAAAGATGAATTACTCAATACTAAGGATTAATTTACCTTCTTCAGTATGCTTTCCTCAACCCGTGCGGAGTTTATCCTGAGGCTTGGCGAAGGACTCCTCGTAGGCTATAAATAAATGTCATCCTGAGGCGAAGCCGAAGGATCTTCCCTTTCGGATTGTAAAATGGAAGATTCTTCACCCTGTTGGGTTCAGAATGACATCTATTTTTAGAATTGCATGACTCGTCGCTCTCGCACATCAAGCTCGGTAAAGTGCTTATGCTGACTTGTGTTTGCCAAGGTCCACTGGACCTTGTTTTCCACAAGTCAGGGTTTCGGAAAGCATACTGAAGAAGGTAAATTAATCCTTAGCAATTTGAGCGATTTTATCAATGGCAGGATCAAGAATGGTATCCTTGGGTTCGATTTGGTTTGGGTAATCGGTAATGTAATGCAGCCCGCGGCTTTCTTTGCGACGTAAGGCGCATTCGACAATCAGTTGAACTACTAAGCTCAAGTTGCGTAGTTCCAGAAAATCGGGCGTGATTTTGTATTTCCAATAATATTCTTCGATTTCATGGCGCAGGGCCTGTAAGCGTTGCTTGGCAAGGAGTAGCCTGTTTTGGCTACGCACAATGCCCACATAATTCCACATCAACTTTCTTATCTCCGTCCAGTTTTGGGTGATGATAATTTTTTCTTTTGATTCTACCGCTCCACCTTCTTTCCATTCCGGTAGGCGAATATTTTGGGGTGATAAGGTTTTAAATCTTTCCAAGGAGCGTGAGGCGGCATTTTTTGAAAACACCACGGCCTCTAGTAAAGAGTTGCTGGCCAAACGGTTGGCCCCATGAAAGCCCGTGCAGGCAACCTCGCCAGCCGCAAACAAATTTTGAATGGTGGTTTCACCGTGTAAGTCAGTGCAAACTCCTCCACACATGTAATGCGCAGCCGGGACCACGGGCAAAGGTTCTTGAGTCATATCGAGGCCAAAAGAAATGAGCTTTTCGTGAATTTGTGGAAAGCGTGATTTTAAAAATTGCGAGTCTAAGTGAGTCATGTCGAGCAAAACATGTGTGGTGCCCGCTTTTTTCATTTCGGCGTCAATAGCGCGAGCCACGATATCCCGCGGGGCTAAGGCCCCTAAGGGATGGTAGTGTTGCATAAATTCTTCACCACTCGTTAGTTGCAATTTGCCACCTTCGCCGCGTAATGCTTCACTGAGTAAAAAATTTTTAGCGGTGGGGTGGTAGAGTGAGGTGGGATGAAATTGCACAAACTCTAAATTTCCAACTTTGGCCCCAGCCCGCCAAGCTAGGGCAATACCATCTCCGGTGGCAATGTCAGGGTTGCTGGTAAATTTGTAAACTTTTCCAGCCCCACCCGTGGCTAGCATGATAATCGGGGCTGCAAACGTTACAATTTTTCCTGAAGCAGAGTCTTGGGCATAAAGGCCCAAGATGCGGTGGGATGGTTCCATGATGAAGTCGACCACCATTTGATGTTCAAATAAAGTGATGTTGGGAGTTCGTTGAACGGCGTTTAATAAAGCCCGTTCAATTTCTTGCCCCGTAATATCTTTGGCGTGCAACACACGGCGACGGCTGTGGCCACCTTCTCTCCCTAAGTCAAAGTGCCCGGTGGCATTTTTTGAAAACTCAACTCCAATTTGAATCAACTCTTCAATAGCGGCTTGGCTCTCGGCAATGACCTTTTCAACCACATCCCGATGGCACAACCCTGCACCGGCTTCGAGAGTGTCTTGAATATGTGATTGCGGAGAATCATCCGAATTGAAAACCGTCGCAATCCCACCTTGGGCGTAATTGGTGTTAGAATCCGACCGATTTTTTTTGGTTAGCAGCGCAACTTTCCCTGCTTGCGCCACTTTAAGCGCATACGTGATACCCGCAATGCCGCTGCCAATCACAATAAAATCAAATTGTAAAATTTTAGACATATCTTCCATTGTAATGCTTCAGTCTTGCAGGGAGAGCGCTTGGGTTATTTCGTCAGCCGCGCTCCATCGGCGACCCTCATGGGGCTAGCCGGCACGGAAGCCTTCCGGTATAACCGGTTTTCCATGCCGGCTAGCCCGCATGGGGGCCCCGCCGCTTCCGCGATGGCTTCCTCAACAACCCAAGCGCTCTCCCTGCAAGACTGAAGCATTACCTTCCATTACCATAATTAGTAGACAAAAAAAGCTCTTTTGGCCATGATGCCCCTCATGGAAAAAGCTAAACGCAAAGAATATCTCAATTGGCCCAATTACCTTTCTTTTTTGCGGATCATCTTAGTACCTGCGGTGATGATTTGTATGATGTGGATCAAGCCCGAGCGAGGCCCCCGCTATAATTTAGAAATAGGCTTGCTGGCCTTAGGGTTATTCGTCATCGCCGGCATATCGGATGTGGTCGATGGTTATGTGGCTCGGCGCATGAAAATCAATAACGTGTTTGGAAAGTTTTTAGACCCCTTGGCCGATAAATTAATATTGCTAGGTGTCTTGACCATGCTCATTCCCATCGCTCGGGTACCGGCTTGGTTGGTTGTTGTTATCATGAGCCGCGAAATTATCATCACGGCACTACGCGGGGTTGCTATCCATGAACAAATCGTAATCGTGGCTTCGTATTGGGGCAAAAAAAAGACTGCCTGTCAGAACGTAGGCTTAGGGGGCTTGCTTATTTATTACCCCATGTTTGGCATTGATTTAAAATTAGTAGGGTGGTTTTTTCTGATTTTATCACTCGTTATTTCTCTTGGCTCTGGGTTTCTCTACGTGCGGTCTTTTTTTAAGATGGTGAGCCAGAAAGGTTCGGCAAAGGGATAGCCATTTGACATTTTTTTTTTCTGTGCTACTTAATCTCGCCTTGAATAGCGGGAGTAACTCAGTGGTAGAGTGCAACCTTGCCAAGGTTGACGTCGCGGGTTCGACCCCCGTCTCCCGCTCAATGTCCTAAGCTTCTACGAACCTACAGCAAGCTCGGATAATTTTCCATATACGCTCCGCAGTTTGCCACCAGCCACTGGCTGGTGTTTGCCTGCTTCGCGGGTTCGACCCCCGTCTCCCGCTCCCTCCCCCTGACCCCCTCCCACACAAGGGGAGGGGGAATAAGGAATTTGTCATCACCCCAAGAAAAAGCATCTTGCTAGATTTCTGATTTTCTGATATTCTGAATTTCAGAATACGGAGGTCTAACGATGTCCACCCCAGTTATCGTCTCAGAAAGAGGCCAAATAACTTTGCCGGCTTCGATTCGAAAAAAGTACGCGATTGATCAAAACACCCCCCTTATTATTGAAGAAACTTCGCAAGGGGTCTTGCTGAAAAAAGCCAATCTTATCCCTCTAAAGACCTATTCGGATTCAGAAATTGCAAATTGGGAAGAAGCCGATAAAATTCTTCCCAAGGATAAAAAGTGGCTCAAGTAAAACGCCTGTTTTTAGATGCTAATGTTATTTTTACCGGGGCTCATAATCCACAAGGTTTGACTTACTCTCTGATCCAAAGAGCCTCTTTTTTAAAGTTGAAAATTTATACATCCGAATATGCTTTGGAAGAAGCACATTATAATCTAGCTCTGAAATTTCCAAATACTTTGAATCAGTTTGAAAAGCTTAAAAAGCAATTAGAAATAATTTCTGTATCGGTTGATGAAAGTTTTAATCCATTGAAATTACCCCTTGATGATTTGCCTATTTTCCAGGGGGCCTTACAAGCTAGGGCAGGCTATCTTCTTACGGGAGACAAAAAAGCCTTTGGGAAATGGATGAATAAGCTTGAGCAAACTCATGGGGTCCAAATTTTAACGGTGCGTGAATTTGTGGATTCACTCATTAAATAAGAAAGGATCCTTATGGAATGGACCATCATCCTTAAATATATCTTGGTTGGTTTAAGTGCGGGGGTGGCGAGCGGGTTTTTTGGGATTGGGGGTGGGTTGGTCATGGTGCCGGCGTTGGTGTTTTTCTTTGGCTATTCGCAACACATGGCGCAGGGGACTTCGTTGGCCGTGCTTATCTTACCGGTTGGTTTATTGGCGGCCGTTCGTTATCACCAAAGTGGAAATTTGAATTTAATCGTCGCCTTGTGGATTGCCTTGGGTTTGATTGTTGGGGCATGGTTGGGTGCCCACGTGGTTCATTTTGTTTCAGAGGGCGTTTTGAAAAAAATGGTTGGGGTTTTGTTTTTACTCGTGGGTTTTAAGTATCTTTTTGCAAAATAACGTCAATGGCTTTCCTTTGAGTTGGAATTATCAATATAAATATTTGAAATCATTAATTTATTTTTTTAGTACATAATTTAGTTCACCTCCAATCTCGAATTCATTTAAAATATAATAACTGTCATTGCGAGCCCAACGGGCGTGGCAATCTCCAACATGCAAAAACTGAAGATTGCTTCATCCCAAAGGGATTCGCAATGACAAAGAGTTTTCGGTAACGCGGTATGTCGTAAAAGTGGTATGGGAGGTTTATGGCTCGTTTAAGTGCTACAGCCCAAAAAATCATCGAAAATGGGTATCTGCTCAAAGATTCCTTTGGCCGTACCATCGAAACGTCGGATGACATGTTCCGTCGTATTGCCCATACTATTGCCCGGGTAGAAGGGCAGTGGGGTACCCTGGATGAGATCGAATACTACGAGAGTGAATTCTTAGAGATGATGCGGCGCCTAGAATTTTTGCCTTCTCCACCCACTTTAATGAATGCAGGTCTTCCCAAGGGGCAATTGCTTTCGAGTTTTGTTTTAGCAGTGCCCGATTCAGTCGAAGGAATCACCCAAGCCGTACAACAAATGTCGATTTTACAAAAAACAGGGGCTGGAACGGGTTTTAGTTTTTCCAAAATTAGGCCGAGCCGTGATGTGGTTGAAACCGCCGGTGGCCAAGCGAGTGGGCCGGTCAATTTTATGCGCTTGTTTGACACGGCGACCGATGTATTAAAGCAAGGGAGTCGAGTGCCGGGGATGAATATGGGTGTGTTGTCGATTTCTCATCCCGATATTTTTGAATTTATCCGTTGTAAAGAAAACGAAGGTTTTAAAAATTTTCGCATCGCGGTGGCCATCACCAGCCATTTTATGCGTTGTTTGAAAAAAGACACCACTTATCCTCTGGTGAATCCGCGTACTGGGCAGATCGTCAATTTTGTGCGGGCTGCCGATATTTTTGAGGCCATTTGTAAAGCGGCCGGTAAAACCGGGAGCCCTAGCTTGCTTTTTATTGACGAGATCAATCGCCACAATCCCACACCACAGTTGGGTGAAATTGAAGCCACCAGTCCCTATGGCGAAATGCCGCTTTTACCCAATGAAGGGGTCATTTATGGCAGCATCAATATGGCCAACTTAGTGGATGATAAGGGATTCAATGAAGAACGTTTTGAAATTTTAATTGATTTGGCGGTTCGATTCTTAGACGACGCGATTGAAGCTTCTTATTATCCCTTACCGCAGTGTGAAAAAATCGTAGTGGCAAATCGCAAAATTGGTTTGGGAGTGATGGGTTTTGCCGATTTATTGATGCGGCTTAAAATTCCTTACGATTCACCTAAGGCCAAATCGTTTGCGACCACCACCATGAAATTTATGCTCAAGCGTGCACGGCAAGCATCCATTGCCTTAGCCAAACAACGTGGGCCCTTTGCAAACTTCAAAGGTAGTTTGCTTGAAAAACAAAAATTAAAACCCATTCGCAACGCTACCATTACAGCATTAGGGCCGACCGATTTACTGGCTACGATTGCCGATATTAGCAATGGCATCGCCCCAGTTCCCACTTTAACTTATTTTAATGGCCAACCGGATGAAGCTCACATCAAACCTGCTTTTGAAGAATTTTTGCGAGAAAATGAGTTTTACGATGAAGCCATCGTGCAAAAGATCATCAAAACCGGCAATTTAAAAATAATTCCTAAATTGACTAAAAAAGAGCGGGATATTTTTAAAATAGCCAGTGAGATTGATCCCGAGATTCAACTCAAGATGCAAGCGGTGTTTCAAAAATATACTGATAATGGGATTGCACGGGTGATTGAATTGCCCAAGGGGACTACCGAGAAAGATGTGTATAAGATTTACATGACGGCGTATCAGTCAAAGTGCAAAAATATCAACATCGCTATTCGCAATTAGGCGATGGATTGCTTCAGTAAAAGGTTTCTTCAACCCGCGCTCCGCTCCTCGTATTCAATCCTAAAAAATGTTGGTTTGTTTAGAAGTTAGTGTATTCCCTCTGGTCATACCCTAACTTCTACAAACCATACATTTTTTAGAATTGAATGACTTCGTCGCTCTCGCGCAAAGGGTTTCAGAAACCTTTTACTGAAGCAATCCATCGCCCAATTATTGATTACCGGGATGGATTCTTTTTTACTTCTTGGAGGAGTTGGTGGAAGATGGGGGCGTAGGGCCAGAAGCCGAAGGGTCGGCCGTTGATAAAGATGCTAGGGGTGCCTGAGATTTGGGCAACGTCTCCGGCCTGCAGGTCACGCAAAATAGCGTTTTTGGTGTCTTCGGAGCTTAGGCAACTTTGAAACTGAGCGAAGTTTAAAGAAAGTTGCTTTGCGAAGGCATTAAAAGATTCGCTGGTTAGTAATTTTTGATTGGCAAAAATCAAATCGTGATAAGGCCAAAACTTCCCCTGCATATGTGCACAGTGACTTGAATAGGCGGCTTGGCATGCGAGAGTGTGAAGGGGTTTTTTTAAAAATGGGTTACAGGCTTGATCTAAGGGGTAATTTAAAAAGACAAATTTTACAGCATTTTTATATTCAGTCAAAAAAGGTTTAAGGGTAAGCGCTGCCCGTTTACAAAAGGGGCATTCAAAGTCGCTAAACTCAGCAATGGTAATTTTAGCGTTAGGGTTACCCCAAGTAGGGCGATTGTCGGTAGGGATATTGATTTTAGGTTGATTAAAGAAGGCAGCAATAATCTGCTCAGGAGGTGGCAATTGGCTGCTTTGCGCCAGCGATTGTTGTTTTGAGAAAAAGATAAAACCGCCAATCCCAAAAATTAAAATAAACGCAAGAATACTCCCTAACCAGGGTATTTTTTTCATGGTTTCTCTCCACTGCAATCGATCAGGATATAAAATCATAAGCAAACCAACGGTGATAAGAAGGTTTAATATATACATCGAAATACAAAAGATGCAGTAGGCTTCTAGCACGAGACTTGAAACATAAATAAGATAAAAAGTCATCAGCATAGCCAAAACGCTAACGATGGTTGGTGGCACTAAAAGTGCCGGCCGATTTTCACTCACCACGAGTGCGCCAATAGCGGTAAGAGCAATATAGAGATAATAAAGAAAGCCAAGGCCAGCCATTGGGATGCCTGCAAAAACACTATAGCGGCTCATGAGCGGGATATCACAATTAAAATTACCCCCCAAATTACATTGGCTAAGATCAAGGTTGCCAGTTTTTAAAGCCATAAAATGATGTTGGACTAGAAAAAGGCTAACCCCGATCCCTGCTAAAGAAAATAGCAGGGCAGCAATAAGCAGGTTACGGTAAAACGTGGAGTGAGAAGGTTTCATCTTTTGATGCTTAATAAACTCAATAAAATAAAATTGCAATTATAATGAAGTACAAAAAGTAATGCTTCAGTCTTGCAGGGAGAGCGCTTGGGTTATTTCGTCAGCCGCGCTCCATCGGCGACCCTCATATGGATGACCTCTTGGTCAAGGCTAAAGTGATCGTGCCTAGGGGTTGAGATTTGGACCTCAGAGCCTCGAGAACTTTTCAACCTCATATTCGCGTGCTGGTTAACGCATTAAGTTGAAT